>NZ_RAVY01000019.1:0-72731 GCF_003611625.1 Corallococcus sp. CA054B | reverse complement strand
GCCTGCGCCCGGGGCCCTGCCCTGGCCTCCCGCGCGCCCCTCACGGCGAAGGACGACCTGCCCCGCGAGCTGCTCGCCACCCTGTGCGAGCGGTGTGCGCCCGCTGATAATCCCTGCGGCCAGGCCGTCACGCGTGCGCTGCAGGAGGCTGCGCGCCGGGAGAACCCGCCCCTCCAGGAGGCAAGCTGGAGCCTGGAGCACGCGGGGCCCGCCCTGGGCGCGGCCTGCCAGGAGCTCGCACGCCAGGCCGTGGGCCCCGCGGCCGTGACAGGGCCGGAGGTGGAGCCGCAGCTGCTGGCGCTCACGGAGGCGCTGGCGCCCACGTGCGTGGAGACGGGGCAACTGCCCGCGCCGCTCCTGAACGCGGCGGCGGTCCAGCAGGCCCAGCGCGCGCCCATGCTGGCGACGCTGAACAGGGCGGGCACGGTGGAGACGAAGCCCATCGAGCCGGATCAGCCGACGGGGCCTGGAGATGCCTTCCGCGCGTTCGACCAGGACGAGCTGTCCGGGGTGAAGCTGCCCATGGCGGACGCGGGCACGGACGCCGCGCTGCGGCTGGGGTACGCGCCGTCGCTGAAGTACGTGGTGTCCTTCCAGGTGCGGGCCACGGGGCCGGGCTCCCTGCGGGCACACGTCCGCGCGCCGGACGGCGTGGGGCACGCGCAGCCGGGGGGCAAGGGCTTCTTCGTGGATCCCACCGTCTGCCGCTTCCACGGCACGGGCAGGTGGGAGATCTGCAAGCCCGGAGTCCCCCTGCTCGACGTGGACGCGGTGAGCGTCCTTCCGGAGCGGCCAGGGGTGGAGCTGAAGGAGCTGGAGATCATCGGCGCCCGGTAGACACGGGCGCCATCACGCACGCGGCGTCGGAAGTGCTCCGACGTCGCCCGCGTGCGTCTTCAGGCGATGAGGCCGCGGTCGCGCGCCTGGCGGAAGATGCCGGACGCATCCTTCTTCAGGGCGGTGGACACATCCTTGACGATGGCGTCCGCCGACTTGGCGACCGACAGGTAGTTGTCGAACGTGCGCGTGAGGATGAGCACGCCCGAGATGATGACTCGCTGCAGGTTGTGCTGCAGGTCCGTGCCCTCGTACACGAGCCAGGACTGCTCACAGTAGCGGCGGCCCTCGGCGACCATCTGGTTCAGGTGCGCGCGCTCGGTCGCGTCGGGAACCTTCGCCTTGGGGCTGATGGACGCGATGTAGAGCACGTTCTGCCCCAGCCGCTGCGTCGCGTCCTCCATCTGCGCCATGATGGCCTGGACATCGTCCTTCGTCGGCGGGTTGTGCCACCGCGAGAACAGGACGCGGTCGATGAGTTCGGATTGGTACGTGGCAGACACGAAGCCTCCGGGATGCGAACGCTAACGCTGATGACGACGGGGCCGCTTCGTCGGGCACGGCCCGTGTCGCAGGGCGGAATCTGTACCAGGATCACAGAGGCGGTTGAAGAGTAGCGGACACACGCCTGCACCTTTGGCGCGCTTGTGTGCCAGCCACGCTGTGAGGATGCAGTGCTGCTGGACAACTCCGCCTGGGTCGCAACCGACACGCCAGACTATCCGGGGATTTCAGGGCGATTCTGGACGCGCGCGGGCGGCGAGGACGGCCTTCACATCGTCCAGCGTCACGCCCAGCGCCCGCACCGCGACGAGCGCGTGGAAGAGCACGTCGGCGGCCTCTTCCGCGGCCCGGTGCGTGTCCGCGTCCGCGCAGGCGGTGACGAGTTCCGCGGCCTCCTCCCCTACCTTCTTCAGGCGCAGGTTTCGATCTTCCAGGAGGCGCCGGGTGTAGCTGGGCTTCGCGCCTTCGGGCTGGGGGCCGGCCGCGCGGGCGGAGAGCGTCGCGTCCAGGTGCGCGAGCGCGTCCCAGCGGCCCTCGCCGAAGCAGGTCTCCTCGCCGGTGTGGCACGCGGGGCCGGCCTTGCGCACGCGCGCGAGCACTGCGTCTCCGTCGCAGTCCGCGGTGAGGGAGACGACCTTCTGGGTGTTCCCGCTGGTGGCGCCCTTGTGCCAGAGGCCGCGCGTTCGGGAGCGGTAGTGCATCTCGCCCGTGGCGAGCGTGCGCTCCAGCGCCTCGCGGTCGGCGTGCGCGACCATCAGCACGTCGCCGGTGCTCGCGTCCTGCGTCACCACCGTCACCAGTCCCTGGCCCTTGTCGAAGTCGAGCTTGGAGAGATCCAACGTCATGGCTGGACTCCCGTGCGCAGCACCTCGCGCACGCGCTGCGACAGCGCCGCGTTGGTGGCGATGCCGTCACCGCCGAACGCCGTGCGAGTGCCCTTCCAGTCGGTGAAGACGCCGCCCGCCTCTTCGATGATGGGCTGAAGGGCCGCCGCGTCCCAGGGCGACAGGCCTTCGTCCACCATGACCTCCGCGCGGCCGGTGGCCACGAGGAGGTAGCCGTAGCAGTCCCCCCACGTGCGGGAGAGGGAGGCCTGCCGGGACAGCTCCTTCCAGGCCGCGCCCTTCGCGGGGCTCTGGAGGAAGCGCTCATCGGTGACGAGCACCACGGCCTGCGCCAGCGAGTCCTGCTCCGACACGCGCGCCGCGGAGCCGTTCCAGAAGCAGCCCAGGCCCGGCGACGCGACGACCAGCTCGTTCACGGCCGGGAAGTAGGCCGCGCCCGCGAGGATGGTCTCCCCTTCCGCTACCGCGACGAGCGTGCCCCACAGCGGCACGCCCCGGATGAACGTCTTCGTGCCGTCGATGGGATCCAATATCCACCGGCGCTTCGCGCCCGGCCGGGACTCGCCGAACTCCTCGCCCAGGATGCCGTCCTGGGGGAAGCGCGCCTCCAGCCATTCGCGGGCGGTCCACTCGGCGGTGCGGTCCGCCACCGTCACGGGCGTTCCGTCGCTCTTGGTGTCCACGGCGATGCCGCGGCGGAAGAAGTCCAGCGCCACGTCACCGGCCTTGCGCGCCACGTCGGCGGCGGCCTCCATCAAGTCTCGCGGGTCCGCGTTCATGTCGTGCTCCGGATGGCGATGCCGTGGTCGTTCAGCAGGGACTTCAGGGCGCCCACCGTGGTGAGGCCGTCGTGGAGGATGCCGGCGACGAGCGCCGCGTCCGCAGCCCCCAGGGTCAGGGCATCGCGCACGTGCTCCGCGCGGCCCGCGCCTCCGGAGGCGATGACGGGCACATCCACCGCCTCCGCCACCGCGCGGGTCAGGTCCAGGTCATAGCCCGTGCGCGCCCCGTCCCGGTCGATGCTGGTGAGCAGCACCTCGCCCGCGCCGCGCCGGACGCACTCCTTCGCCCAGGCCACGGCGTCCAGGTCCGTGGGACGCCTGCCGCCGTGCGTGTAGACGCGGTAGCGGTTGCCCTCGCGCTTCGCGTCGATGCTGGCCACCACGCACTGGGCGCCGAAGCGCTCCGCGCAGCCGGTGAGCAGCTCCGGCGTGGCCACGGCCGCGGAGTTGATGCTCACCTTGTCCGCGCCCGCTCGCAGCGCGCGGCCCACGTCGTCCACGGTGCGCACGCCTCCGCCCACCGTGAGCGGGATGAAGAGGCGCTCCGCGGTGCGCTGGACCAGGCCCCACAGCGTCTGGCGCTCCTCGGCGCTCGCGGAGATGTCCAGGAAGGTCACCTCGTCCGCGCCCGCCTCCTCATAGCGCCGGGCCAATTCAACGGGGTCGCCCACGTCGCGCAGGCCCTCGAACTGGACGCCCTTCACCACGCGGCCGCCCTTCACGTCCAGGCAAACGATGATCCGTCGGCGGAGCATCACTTCACCTCCAGGGAGACACTGCCCTTCATGCTGAAGACGACGCCGGAGTCCACCATCGCGTCGCGCAGCGCGAGCCCCAGCGCCTTGAAGGCCGCCTCGGTGAGGTGGTGGCTGTCCTTGCCGCGCAGCACGCGCAGGTGGAGCGTGATGCGTGAGTGCTCGCAGAACGAGCGCATCCAGTGCTCGTACAGCCGGTTCTTCAACGGGCCCCGGTAGTAGAAGCGCCCGCCTGCGTCCAGGCACGCCTGCACCAGGGCGTCATCCATGGGCAGGGTGCGCTCGCCGTAGCGCGCGGCGGTGGCGGGGATGACGCGCTGGACGGCGGTGCCCAGGGTGATGGCCACGTCCTCCATCAGGTGGTGGCGCAGGTCGCCGCGGGCGTGCAGGGTCAGGTCCAGCCCCGCGTAGCGCGCGAACGTGGCGAGCATGTGATCAAAGAACTTGAGGCCCGTGTCCACCCGGGCCACGCCGGTTCCGCGCGCCAGCTCCACCGTGACCTGGGTCTCCTTCGTTTCGCGGACGACCGTGGTGACCGTGCTCATTGCGTGAACTCCCGCGCGACCGCGCGCGCATCCAACCGACCCGTGTACAGCGCCATGCCCACCACCGCTCCGTATGCGCCCACCTTCGCCAGCGAGCGCAGGTCCTCGATCGTCGTCACGCCGCCGGAGGCGTAGAGCCGGTGCCGGCTCGAACGGGCCACCTCCTCCATCAAGGGCAGGTCCACGCCGCCCAGCTGCCCCTCCTTGTGCACCGCCGTGACGAGCATCCCGCCCAGCGGCAGGGGCTCCAGCGCGGACAGCACGTCGCGGATGTCGCGCGCGCTGCCGGACGTCCAGCCGCGCGTCACGACCTCGCGGCCCTTCACGTCCGCTGCGACCACCACGCGGCCGGGGAAGCGCTCCGCGACCTCGGTGAGCCAGGCCAGGTCCTCGATGGCGCGGGTCCCCACGACGACCGAGGACGCCCCGCCCGCGAGCACCGCCTCCACGCGCGACGCCTCACGAACACCGCCGCCCACCGTGAAGGTGAGGCCCGGGGCATGCGACACCAGCCGGGCCACCACATCCGCGTTGGAGCCCTTGCCCAGCGCCGCGTCCAGGTCCACGACATGGAACGTGCGGAAGCCCAACGCGAGCCACTGCTTCAAGGCATCCAGCGGATCATTCACGCGCACACGCTCCGCCTCATAGGAGCCGCCCACGAGTTGCACGCACGCGCCTTCCCTCAGGTCGATGGCCGGGATGGCGATCATGAGGACACCTCCTGGAGGAACGCCTGCACGAAGCGCACGCCCGCGTGTGAGGACTTCTCCGGGTGGAACTGCACGCCCAGCACGTTGCCGCGCCGCACGGAGGCGGGGAACCGGTCGCCCTCGTGGGAGGTCCAGCCCACCACTTCGCGCGAATCCACGGCGCGGCAGACAAAGCTGTGCGCGTAGTACACGGTGGACAACCTCGCGGCCTTCAGCGCCCGGTCCTCCTCCACGTCGTTCCATCCAATCTGCGGAACGTGCCGCGCGGCCAGCCGGGTCACCCGGCCCGGGAAGTAGCCGAGTCCCTGCCCTGCCCCCTCGTCGCTCTCCTCGAAGAGGAGCTGCATGCCCAGGCAGATGCCCAGGCACGGCAGGCCGGCATCCAGCGCCTTGCGCATCGCCTCGTGCCCCGGAGCGAGGCGCGCCGCCGCCGAACCGAACGCCCCCACTCCGGGAAGCACCAGGACGTCGGTATCCAGCGCGCGCAGCGGATCCTCCTGCACGCGCACGTCCGCGCCGGGCGTGGTGGCCAGCGCCTTGATCAGCGAGTGCAGGTTTCCCGCGCCATAGTCGAACAAGGTCACCCGCATCACAGCACCTCCTTCAGGGCCTTCAGCGCCGACGCCATCATCGGCCAGGGTCCGCAGCCGATGCGCAGCGCATCGCCCACGCCCGTGAGCCCTTCGAACACCCGCACATTCACGTTGCGATCCCGCAGCGCCTCGCCCACCCGCCGCGCCTCAGGCACGGGGACGAGGAGGAAGTTGCCTTCCGAAGGGAGCGGCTCCAGCCCCAGCGCCTTCAAGGCGCCGCGCAGCCGCTCGCGGTTCTCCACTGCCTCCGCCGCGCAGGCCTCCATCCACGGGACGTCATCCGTGAGCGCGGCCACCGCCACGGCCTCGCCCAGCGCCGTGTGCTTGTAGGGCCCCCGGGCCTTCTCCACCTCCGCGACCACTGACGGCGCCCCGACGCCCCAGCCCACCCGCAGGCCCGCGAGTCCGAACGCCTTGGACATGGTGCGCGTCACCAGCACGTTGGGCCGCGTCCGCGCCAGGTCGAGGAAGTCCCCGCCCCGCGTGAACTCCACATAGGCCTGATCAATGAGCACCACGCCCGGAGCGGAGTCCACCAGCCGCTCCAGCGCCGCGCGCGAGGCCACCGTGCCGGTGGGGTTGTTCGGCGTGCACACGTAGATGACCTTCGCCCCCGTCGCGAGCAGCCCATCCACGTCCAGCCCATGGTCCGAGCGCAGTGGCACGGGCAGTGGCTTGAGCGCGCTCAACCGGGCGTACATGGGCACCATCACGAACGTGGGATCCGGAAAGGCCACCGCGTCCCCGGGCTCCAGGAAGGCCCGCAGCACACAGTCGATGACGTCGTCCGAGCCGCAGCCCGTCGTCACGTTCTCCACCGCGACGCCAGCGTAGGCAGCCACGGCGCGCTTCAGGTCCGGCGCATAGCCGGCGGGATAGCGAGCCAGCCGAAGGAAGCCCTCCTCCCGCAGCACGCGCTCCGCGGACGGCGGTGCGCCGAAGAGGTTGGTGTTGTCGCTCAGGTCCACCCGGCACGGCTTCTTCGCCGGGGAGTACAAGGGGATGTCCCGGTACGTCTCGCGGAATGGAATCACGGCACCCTCCAGGCCCGAGCCGCGGCCGCGTGGGCGAAGAGGCCCTCGCTGTCCGCCAGCGTCCCCACGTCGTCCGCCATCGCCGCCGCCGCTTCCGGTGTCACGCGTTGCCACGTGGTCCACCGATAGAAGTCCAGCACGCTCAGCCCCGAGTACGCCCGGGCCAGTCCCGCCGTGGGCAGCACGTGGTTCGCACCGGTGAGGTAGTCACCGAAGGCCACCGACGCGCGCTGTCCCACGAACACCGTGCCCGCGTTGCGAACCCGCGCCAGGTCCTCCGAGGGCTTCGCCGTCGCGAGCAGCAGGTGCTCCGGAGCGAACTCCGCGACGAAGGGCCACGCCTCCTCCAGCGAGTCGATGCGCAGCACCGCGCCCCGGCTCCCCAGCGCGGAAAGGACGATGTCGCCGCGCCGGGCGACGCAGGCCTGCTGCTCCACCGCGTCCCGCACCGCCTGCGCCAGCGGAGCGCCCACCACCAGCGCCACGCAGCATGCCTCGGGGTCGTGCTCCGCCTGGGCCAGCAGCTCACGCGCCACGGCGTCCGGATGGGCGCTCGCGTCGGCGACCACCAGGAGTTCGCTCGGGCCCGCGGGCGCGTCGATGGCGACGGCGTCCACCACCTGGAGCTTCGCGGCCGCCACGTAGGCGTTGCCCGGTCCGACGATGCGGTCCACGCGGGGAACGCTCTGGGTGCCGTAGGCCAGCGCGGCCACCGCGCCCGCACCGCCCAATGCGAACACCCGATCCGCGCCCGCGAGCGCCGCCGCCGCGAGCACGCCCGCGCCAGGCAAGCCATCCGGCCCTGGCGGCGAGCAGACGATGACTTCGTCCACGCCCGCGACCTTCGCGGGGACCACGCCCATGAGCACGCTGCTGGGGTACACCGCCCGGCCTCCAGGAGCGTACACACCGACGCGGCTCAGCGGATCCGGCCGGCGGCCCACGATGACACCGGGCTCCGTCTCCACCTCGATGGCCAGGGGCCGCTGCGCCGCATGAGCCCGGGCGATGTTGCGAGCCGCGCGGGACAAAGCCTCGCGCACGTCGGAGGGAATCGACTCCAATGCCGCGTTCCACCGTTCACGCGGAACCTCCAGGGCCGCCAGCTCCACGCGGTCGAACTCCCGCGCGAAGTCGAAGAGGGCCCGGTCACCTTCCGTGCGGACCCGGGCGATGAGCGCCTGGACACGGGAAGCCACCAGGGCATCCGACTCCCCCGTGCGGGCCAACAACCTCCGCCGCGCGTCGGGCTCCAGCGAGGACAAGGCGCCCTGGTACTTGAGGATGGAGGTGCTCATGCCATCAACCTCTCGATGCGCGTGACGAGGATGCCCTGCCCGCCCAGCGCCTTCAGCGCGTTGACCGTGCGGTAGAGGTTCCGCGACGAGACCACCGCGTGCACCGCGACGAAGTGCCCCCCGTTCATCACGTCCACCACCGTGGGACCATTGAGGCCGGGCAGCACTTCGCGCACCTGCTCCAGGGACGTCTTCGGGACGTTGGCCATCAGGTAGCGCCGTCCGCGCGCCGCCAGCACCGACCCCAGCGCTTGCGTCAATTCCTCCAGCGCACGCCGCGCCTCCGAGTCATTGCGTGGATACGCCACCAGCCGGGCGCTCGACTCCAGCACGGTGGCCACTTCCCTGAGGCCATTCATCTTCAGCGTGGACCCCGTGGACGTGAGGTCCACCACGATGTCCGCGATGCCCAGGTGCGGGGCGATCTCCGCCGCGCCGCTCACCGGCACCACCGTCACCTTCTGCCCTCGCTGCTGGAAGAAGGCCTGCGTCAGCCGGGGGAAGCAGGAGGCCACCCGCATCCCCTCCTTCACGTCCTCCACGCGGGAGATGCCGCTCTCGTCGCGCGCGGCCACCACCAACCGGCAGCGGCCGAACTCCAGGTCCATCAACGGCTCCAGCTCGCGCCCGGCCTCGTTCACCAGATCCCATCCGGTGACGCCCGCCTGCGCGGCGCCGTCCGCGACGAACTCCGGGATGTCCTGGGCGCGGACGAAGATGGCTTCAAACTCGCCGCCCAGGGACGCGGTGAGAGCCCGCTCGCCCCGAGCGCGCACCTCCAGGCCCGCGTCGTTGAACAGCTCGCGCACTTCCTCGGACAGACGTCCTTTGTTGGGCAGGGCAATCTTCAACATGGGTGGGCTCGGGGGACTGCGGTGGCGGAAACGAAAAAAGGCCCGTCCTGGGGGGACGGGCCTTCGATCACTGCGGCATCTGCCGGAAGTGGGTGCGTTCTAGTGCGTCACCCAGGCATGCGCGCGGCGAACGGTCCCGTCATGGGCCGGCCGATGATGCGCATGGTGATGATGCAGGGACGTGGAACGCACGGCCCTAGGGTTAACGACCGGAGGCCTCACCGTCAAGTCACCCCGGGTCATGGCCTGTCTTGACGCTTGCAAACCCGTCCTCGCTTGAGCACAAGCGGCGCATGGCAACCTCCGACGTCCTCGTGGTGGGCGGTGGTGTGATGGGCTGTGGCATCGCGCTGAAGCTCCGGCAGGCGGGCGCGCGCGTGACGGTGCTGGAGCGCTCCATTCCCGGCGCCGAAGCCTCCAGCGCCGCGGGCGGCATCCTCGCGCCCCAGTGGGAATCCGAAGGACCGGGCCCCTTCTTCGAGCTGTGCCTGCGCAGCCGCGCCCTCTATGGAAGCTTCGCCGCGGAGCTGCGCGAACTCTCCGGCGTGGACATCGCGTACCGGCCGTGCGGCCTGCTCCGCGTCGCGTTCGACGAGTCGGATCTCCATCATGTGGAGTCCACCGTGGGCTGGCAGCACGGCATGGGGCTGCGCGCCGAGCTGCTCGACGGCAAGGCCGCGCGGGAGCTGGAGCCCCACCTGTCTCCCGCCGCCGTGGGCGCCGCGCACTTCCCGGATGATCACCAGGTCGACAATCGGCTCCTCGTACGCGCGCTCACCATGGCCGCCGCGCGCGTGGGCACGGTGTTCAAGAGCGGCTACGTGCGCGGCGTGGTGCACGAGCACGGCCGCGCGGTGGGCGTGGACCTGGACGGCGAGGTGCTCCGCGCGGACGCCGTGGTGCTGGCGGCGGGCTCGTGGTCATCCCTGGTCCAGGGTGCGGGCGTGTCGGCGCAGGCGGTGCGCCCGGCGCGCGGACAGATGGTGCAGCTGCAGACGCGGCTGCCCCTGCTGGAGCGGGTGGTGACGTCCGCCAAGGGCTACCTGGTGCCGCGCGCGGACGGGCGGATCATCGCCGGGAGCACCATGGAGCACGTGGGCTTCGACAAGCAGGTGACCGCGGCGGGGCTGGCGCGGATCCTCGACATGGCCCTGCAGCTGTGCCCGGACCTGGCCAGCGCGCCCATCACGGAGACCTGGGCCGGCTTCCGCCCCTGGACCCAGGACGCACTGCCGTACATCGGAGAAGGTCCCACCCCGGGCCTGTTCCTCGCCACCGGCCACTTCCGCAACGGCATCCTGCTCGCCCCCATCACCGCGAAGCTCGTCGCCCAGGCCGTGCTGGGGGAGAAGCCCTCGGTGGACCTCACCCCCTTCCGCTACGACCGGGGGACGGTGGCACGCGGTTGACGCGGCGTGCCTGCCCGCCCTACCCCGGAAGGCGGGGAATGCATCAAGGACCGGAGACGTTCACTCCGGAACCAGGGCTCGCACCCCACCCTGGGTGGCAGGGAGGCGAGGGGGTGATGATTTCTCGCACTCGTTCGCCATTAATCCCTGGAAACCTCTAGAATCTTCGGCCGTGGAAGCCATCCCCCCCGCACCGCCCAGAATCCTGATCGTCGACGACGACGATTCCGTCCGCGACGTCATCTCCGTGCTCCTCCGTGAGGAGGGCTACAACTGCGTCGTGGCCAACGGCGCCGAGATGGCGCTCGACGTGGCGGGTGAAGAAGAGACGCCGCTCGTCATCAGCGACATGAAGATGCCGGGCCGCGACGGACTCTGGCTGCTGGAGAACCTGCGCGAGCGGCTGCCGGACACGTCCGTCATCATGCTCACCGGCTACGGCGACACCGAGTCCGCCGTGGACTGTCTGCGCCGGGGCGCGGTGGACTACCTGCTCAAGCCACCCAAGCTCACGGACCTCATCCGCGCCATCGAGCGCGCGCTCGCCAAGCGCCGCATCGAGATGGCGCGCAAGCGCTACCAGAAGAAGCTCGAGGGCAAGGTGCGCGACCGCACCGCCGAGCTGCGCAGCGCGCTGCACAACATCGCGAACACTTACCAGAACACGCTGCTGGCGCTGGTGGCGGCCCTGGACGCGCGCGAGCACGAGACGAGCGACCACTCCCAGCGCGTGGTCAGCTACACCTCCGCCATCGCCACCCGCATGGGCATCCACGGCAAGGAGATGGAGGAGATCGGCCGCGGGGCCCTGCTGCACGACATCGGGAAGATCGGCGTGCCGGACGCGGTGCTGCTCAAGCCCGGCAAGCTCACCCCCGACGAGTGGCTGGAGATGCGGCGTCATCCGGAGATCGGCTTCCAGATGATCCAGAACATCCCCTTCCTCTCGACGCCGGCGGACATCGTCCTGTCGCACCAGGAGCGCTACGACGGCGCGGGCTACCCCCGCAACCTCCAGCGCAATGAGATCCACATCGGCGCGCGCATCTTCGCGGTGGCGGACACGCTGGACGCGATGACGAGCGACCGGCCGTACCGCAAGGGCACGACGTTCGCGAACGCCATCCAGGAGATCAAGCGCTGCGCCAACACGCAGTTCGACCCGGAGGTCGTGAAGGCGTTCCTGGACATCGGCGAGGAGGGTCTCATCCGCATCAAGAAGGAGATGGCGGAGAAGAAGCTCAACCCGATGCAGGCCGCCGCGGACGCCGCCGAGTCCGAGGCCGAGCTGGCGCGGCTCACCGACCTGGACGACGAGCCGGACTCTCCGCCCGTGGGCCCCAGCGCCACGCCCATCGGCGCGCCGCCCGCCGTCATCCGCTCGGCGTCCGGGACCGAAGGCTGAGGCAGTCGGCGGGAAGCGGTGCCTTTCCGCGCGGGGGTTGCTATCCATGAAGGCGGAAGGCCCTGCGATGACCGCCCCCCTGCCCGCTCCCGATCCGCTCGCCCCGCCGCTGTGTGACGCGCAGGGGCGGCGCATGACGTACCTGCGGCTGAGCGTCACGGACCGCTGCAACTTCCGCTGCACGTACTGCTCACCGGCCTCCTGGGGCGGCAAGAAGGACCTGCTCGACGCGGGCGAGTTCGAGCGCATCGTCTCCGTCTTCGCGCGCATGGGCATCCGCCGCGTGCGCCTGACAGGGGGCGAGCCGCTCGCCCGGCCGGACATCCTCGACATCGCGAAGCGCATCGCCGCGGTGCCGGGCGTGGAGCACCTGGCCATCACCACCAACGCGAGCCGCCTGGAGTCGCTGGCCGGGCCGCTGCGCGACGCGGGCGTCACCCAGCTCAACCTGAGCCTGGACACGCTGTCCGCGGAGGTGTTCCGGCGCATCTCCAAGCAGGGCGACTTCGAGGCGGTGCTGCGCGGCATCGACGCGGCGGCGGGCGCGGGCTTCCAGTCGCTGAAGCTCAACGTCGTGGTGATGCGCGGCACCAACGACGCGGAGGTGCCGGAGCTGGTGACGTACGCGCACGCGCGCGGCATCACCCCGCGCTTCATCGAATTGATGCCCTTTGGCCAGGGCACGCCGGTGCCCACGGCGGAGCTGCTGGAGCGCCTGGCGGCCTCCGGCCGCGTCCTCACCGAGGAGCCGCAGGAGAGCGCCGCGTCACCCACGTCCGGGCCGGCGCGCTACTGGCGCACGGACAGCGGGCGCGTGGGGTTCATCTCCCCGCTGACGCAGAACTTCTGCGGCGGCTGCAACCGGGTGCGGGTGGCGTCCAACGGGGACCTGCGCAGCTGCCTGGGCGGCCGGGCGCAGGCGCCGCTGCATCAGCTCATCCGGGGCGGCGCGACGGACGCGGAGCTGGCCGTGGCCGTGCGCCGCGCGCTCGGGGAGAAGCCGGAGGGGCACCGTTTCACGGAGGCCGGAAACGGCGCCACGCTCCTGCCCATGATGGGCATTGGCGGCTGAGGGCTACTTCACCAGCCGGATGTTCACGGGGTAGCGGTACAGCTCGCCGTCGTTGGCCTTCAGGCCGGCGATGACCGTGAAGATGATCGACACGATCGCCACCAGGGGCGCCAGGACGAAGCCGATCACCGCGCACATCAGCACCGCGGAGATGGCCATCGCGATGAAGGTGGTGATCTGGAAGTTGAGCGACTCCACCGCGTGCGCGCGGACGAAGGACGACTCCTTGCCCTTGGTCAGCATCAGGAACAGCGGCACCGCCCAGCCCAGGAAGCCCGCGCCCACGACGACACCGGCGATGGAGCCCAGGTGGGCCAGCATCCCCATCGTCTTCTCATCCGACGTCGCCGTCGGCGAGCCGGTGATGAACGTGCCGAACTGCTGATCCTCGCGCTGACTCGGGTCCATGGAAACGCCCTCCAAAATTGAATGGGGCGCGACGGGTGCGCCCGGATGAGCGCACCATGACATGGCGTGTCGGTCCCTGTCATCCAGCGGACAGGGGCCGAGCGTGCAGGCCCCCGCCCACCGGCGCCCGTCAGCGGTACAGCTCGTGGCCCGCCTTCTTGAATTCCTCGCTCTTCTCCTTCATCCCCTGCTCCAGGGCCTGGGCTTCGTTGACGCCGACCTTGTCCGCGTAGTCGCGCACGTCCTGGGTGATCTTCATGGAGCAGAAGTGCGGGCCGCACATGGAGCAGAAGTGCGCGACCTTGGCGCCTTCCGCGGGGAGCGTCTCGTCGTGGAAGGCGCGGGCGCGCTCGGGGTCCAGGGACAGGTTGAACTGATCCTCCCAGCGGAACTCGAAGCGCGCCTTGGACAGGGCGTTGTCGCGGGCCTGGGCGCCCGGGTGGCCCTTGGCCAGGTCCGCGGCGTGGGCGGCGATCTTGTACGTGATGACACCCTCCTTCACGTCGTCACGGTCGGGCAGGCCCAGGTGCTCCTTGGGCGTCACGTAGCAGAGCATCGCCGTGCCGAACCAACCGATCATCGCCGCGCCAATGCCGCTGGTGAAGTGATCGTAGCCGGGCGCGATGTCCGTGGTGAGGGGCCCCAGCGTGTAGAACGGCGCCTCGTGGCACACGGCGAGCTGCTTCGTCATGTTCTCCTGGATGAGGTGCATGGGGACGTGGCCGGGGCCTTCGATCATCACCTGCACGTCGTGCTTCCAGGCCACCTTCGTCAGCTCGCCCAGCGTCTCCAGTTCGCCGAACTGCGCGGCGTCGTTGGCGTCCGCGATGGAGCCGGGGCGCAGGCCGTCGCCCAGGCTGAAGCTGACGTCGTACGCCTTCATGATCTCGCAGATCTCCTCGAAGTGCGTGTAGAGGAAGTTCTCTTTGTGGTGGGCCAGGCACCACTTGGCGAGGATGGAGCCGCCGCGGCTGACGATGCCGGTGAGGCGCTTCGCGGTGAGCGGCACGTACTGGAGGCGCACGCCCGCGTGGATGGTGAAGTAGTCCACGCCCTGCTCGGCCTGTTCGATGAGCGTGTCGCGGAAGATGGCCCAGGTGAGCTCCTCGGCCTTGCCGCCCACCTTCTCCAGCGCCTGGTAGATGGGCACGGTGCCGATGGGCACGGGCGCGTTGCGGAGGATCCACTCGCGCGTCTCGTGGATGTTGCGGCCGGTGGACAGGTCCATGACGGTGTCCGCGCCCCAGCGGATGGACCAGACCATCTTCTCCACCTCCTCCTCGATGGAGGACGTGACGGCGGAGTTGCCGATGTTGGCGTTGATCTTCACCAGGAAGTTGCGGCCGATGATCATCGGCTCCAGCTCCGGGTGGTTGATGTTGGCGGGGATGATGGCGCGGCCCCGGGCGATCTCATCGCGCACGAACTCCGGAGTAATCACACGCGGAATCGCGGCGCCCCAGGAGTGGCCGGGGTGCTGGGCGGCGAGTGAAGCGTCGAGCTTCTGGTTCTCGCGCACGGCGACGTATTCCATCTCCGGCGTGATGATGCCCTTGCGGGCGTAGTGCATCTGGCTGACGTTGGCGCCGGCCTTCGCGACGCGGGGCTTGCGGATGTGGCTGAAGCGCAGGCCGTTGAGGCGCGGGTCGGCTTCGCGGGCGCGGCCGTACTCAGACGTGATGCCGTCCAGTTCGTCCGTGTCGTTGCGGGCGCGGATCCAGTCCTCACGGACGGCGGGCAGGCCCCGGCGCAGATCGATGTCGGCGGAGGGGTCGGTGTAGGGGCCGCTGGAGTCGTAGACGTGGACGGGAGGGTTGGCGGTCTCCGGGCCAGCGTGGCCGTGGTGGCGCGTGGGTGTCTGGGCGATTTCGCGCAGCGGGACGCGCAGGTCGGGATGCAGGGCCCCGGGCACGTAGACCTTGCGCGAGGCGGGAAGCGGGCCGCGGCTGATTCCCTCCAGCACCTTCCCATCGACCTTCAGGCTCTTGGACGCTCCACTCATCGGACATCTCCTCGTGAGAACGGACGGGAGACGGGACGGGAGCATGGAGCGCCCACACCGCTTCCCTCCGCCGGTACTAACCGGTTCAGGTTCAAAGGGATCGGACGCGGCCACGCGTCCGTCTCAGCCCCCTTCCGGAGGCACCCCTAGCGACTGCGGAGCGGTGTAGCGCAGGGGGAAGCCCGCTTCAACCCGTGCGGAGGTGAGCCCGGGTCCAGTGGACGCACGGTGGCCCTGTGGGGAGGGGGCGCGCTGTCTTTTCTAGAACTCGGTGGGAAGCTCCGGGCCGCGTGCAAGGGATTGGGCGCTCCGGGGGCCCAGCCGTGTCCCTGGCGCACGTGCCTCTCAGGCAACGCGAGCAACACCCCCTGTCGCTCTGGAAGCAACAAAGGGGAGTCGCCACACCCTCCCCTCCCTCTGGGAGCGCGCTGGTACGGCGATTGAAGTGGGTCAGCCCAGCCACGGGTCGCGGCGGTAGCGGCGCGTCGTGGCAGGGGGAGCCCCTTTGGCGGGCACCTCCTTCACGTCTGTGAATGGAGGCAACACCATGCAGCGCAACACCAGGCGAGTCCTCTCGCGCGCGGGCACTTTGGTCGTGACCCTGGGGCTGATGTCCGGCTCCGTGGCCGTCGCGCAGGACAAGCCCACTTCGGAAAATCCGTCGAACATTCCTCCCAGCCGCGTCATCGCGGGCCGGCCCCTGCACTCGCCTCCGAAGATGAACGCGGCGGATGCTCGCAAGAGCGTCAATGCCTTCATCACCTGGGCCGGTGAGTCCGTGGTGGAAGAGCAGAGCACCGCGCGCCGGGCGCTGGCCTCCGCCGCGAAGCAGCCGGAGCTCGTGCAGGCCTTCATGGAGGAAATCCTCGCGGCCCACGAGTCCGGCGACACCAGCCGCGCGCTCGTCGGCCTGGGCCTGCTGGGAGAGATGCGGACCTACGACGGCGCGAAGTTCCTCGTGGAGTTCGTCCACAGGCCCCTGCCCACCAAGGGCACCGTCATCGAAGGCGAGCTCCAGGAAGAGGCCCAATTGGCGCGCCTGCAGGCCAAGGCCATCGCGGGCGTCGCGTACCTGCGCAACGAGGAGTTCGACCGCGAGGTGGCGTACCAGGCCGGCAACCACCCCTCCGTCATCGTCCGCGCGGAGGCCATCAGCGCGTACCTCTGGAACCGCGGAGACTCGCTGGAGGCTCGCAAGGCATTGGAGCCGTTCGTCCGCAAGGAGGAGCGGCTGTACCTGGACCGCGTCCGGCGCGTCACCGGCGAAGGCGCGGATGCCTTCAACCGCAAGCTCACCGCCTACCTGAAGGCCCACCCGGAGGTGCAGGCGCCGGATCCCGTGCGCAAGGACCCGCGCCCGCCCGAGGAGAAGCCCAACACCTTCGACGTGACCCCTCCGAAGTTCTGACCTTCCCTCACGACCTGAGGAGCGAGAACGCCCATGAATCTCAAGCAAGGCATTGCCCTGATGTCGTCCGTCCTGGCCTTCGGTCTGGCCACCGAAGCCGGCGCCGTCTGCACCCAGACGGCCGCGAGCCAGGCGGACCGGGACCTCTGGAACACCCACGGCTGCTGGCAGGACTTCTTCCTCTGGCAGTACAAGGCCTACGGCCTGCGCTCCGGAGACTGGAGCAACCGCGGCTGGAATGCCGCCTGCAACGTCAACCTGGAGTTCCCCAAGCACTGGAACGCGTCCTACCTGCTGACGTACGGCATGGAGGACGACTGGAACCAGTCCTTCCACGGCACCGAGGACTACCGGGCGACGGCGGAGGCGCGCAGCAGCAACTTCCACGACAGCCTCTACCACAGCATCACCGACCGCACGGACGTCTTCGGGACCTTCACGCCCCGCTTCTGGCCGTGGGACACGGACCGCGTGGAGACCGCGTGCCCCCTCTACAACCCGACCGTCAGCAACTCCAACCCGGGCTCTCGCGCGGGTGACTACATGCACGAGGGCTGGCACGCCTACTTCGACAAGTACAACTTCGACAACGGCAACACCGGCGGCCACCGCCCCGGCCCGCAGGGCGCGTGCACCATCAACGGCTGCGACTACTTCTACTTCCACGGCATCTCCAAGTATGTCTTTGGCGCCATGTGGGAGAACAATGGCACCGCCAGCCGGTTCCACTCGCCCAACCAGGTGCAGGTGGAGTTCCTCTGCGATGTGGCGGATCAATCCCAGTGGTGGATTCCGCTGAGCGTGAGGCAGACCGCGGCGTCGGATGCCAATGCCCGCGCCGCGTCTCGCTTCATCAACGGCCCGGGTTACACCTGCGGCAGCCCTCGCCCCTGGTAGCTGGAAGGAAATGACAGATGGCGCATTCGGAGCGTGACGCCGCGAAGCCGTTTCGGATGCGCCTGATGTCGGGCCTGGCCCTCCTGTCGCTGGTCTGCTGTTCGAGTCCACAGAAGCAGACCGGGACGGAGGGCCCGGAGCAGGGCACCTGGACGCCCCTGCCCTCGGGCGCGCCCATGGGCACGGGGCTCCAGGTGGCGAGTGTCTTCGATGGCCAGAACGTCCTGCTCTGGGGCGGGCTGGGCGGCTGCACCGTCAACGGCGTCTGCGGTGACGGGGCCCGTTTCAACCTGGAGGCGAAGACCTGGACGCCCCTGTCGACCCAGGGGGCACCGTCCGCGCGCACCCTGCACTCGGCGGTGTGGACCGGCGAGAAGATGATCGTCTGGGGTGGGCTCGGCTGTGGAAGCCCCCTGGGCCCCTGCGGCGACGGCGCGACCTATGACCCGGCCACCGACACCTGGAGCGCCATCACGTCCCAGGGCGCGCCCTCTCCGCGCGGGGGACACACGGCCACCTGGACCGGTGAGGTGATGGTGGTGTGGGGGGGCCAGGATCTCCAGCAGGGGCGCGTGTTCGGGGACGGGGCCCGCTACCACGTCGATGCGGGCATCTGGACGACCCTGAACCTCGTCGAGGCCCCCGTGGGGCGCCGCTACCACTCCGCGGTGTGGACCGGCGAGCTCAGCGGCGAGGTGCTCTACTGGGGCGGAAACGGCGGCGGTGGCACCGTGGACGTGGCCCTGGCGGACGGCTCGAGCTACGGCCCCTTCGAGGGCCACTGGCTGGCGATGCCGACCGAAGGGGCACCCACGGGCCGCTGGGCGCACACGGCGGTGTGGACCGGCGCGAAGATGATCATCTGGGGCGGGATCGGCTGCGGCGACGACACGCAGGACCCACCGGTCTATTGCGAGCAGGGCGCCGCGTACGATCCGGTGGACCGGAAGTGGTCACCCGTCTCCGCCAGGGGCGCGCCCTCACCTCGCACCGGGCACTCCGCGGTGTGGACCGGCTCGAAGATGGTCATCTGGGGTGGCGCGTCGCCGAAGTGCGGCTCCGGCGGCGGCGCCTGCTCGGACGGCGCGGCCTACGACCCGGAGACGGACACGTGGGCGCCGCTGCGCACTGAAGGCGCCCCTTCCGCACGGTCCGGGCACGTGGGCGTGTGGACTGGCAACGCCCTCTTCATCTGGGGAGGCATGGGGGGCGGCGGCGCGGAAGCTCCCCTGTCGGATGGCGCCCTGTGGGTGCCGTGACGGCGAGGCTTCCGCCTACACCTTCACGGTCTTCACGAGCGGCAGTTCGCGCACGCGGGTGCCCGTGAGCGCGAACACGGCGTTGGCCAGGGCCGGAGCCACGGGGGGCACTCCGGGCTCTCCCACGCCTCCGGGACGACCGTCGCTGGGGATGATGTCCACGTGGATGCGCTTCGGCGTCTCCGCGATGCGCGCCAGGCGGTAGTCGCGGAAGTTGCTCTCCACCACGGCGCCGTCCTTCATCGTGATGGCGCCGTAGAGCCCCAGGCTCAGGCCGAACACCACCGCGCCCTCCATCTGCGCCCGCACGCGCTCCATGTTCACGATGGTGCCCGCGTCCGCGACGATCCACGCCTCGTCCACCCGGATGCGCTCGTCCGCGTCCTTCACCACCGACACCACCACCGCCACGTACGTCAGGAAGCTGCGGTGCGCCGCCAGCCCCAGCGCCCTGCCCTCCCGCTTGCGCTCGTCCCAGCGCGCCAGGCCCGTCACGCGCTCAATCACCCTGCGCAGCCGCGCCGTGTCCACCGGGTGCTCGTCCAGGGATTGGCCGTAGTTCGGCACCTTCGCCACGCCCAGGTCCTTGGGCGTCACGATGCGCGACGGCCCCAGTACCTCCAGCAACGTGTCTCGCGGATCCGTGCCGCGCTCGTGCGCCAGCTCGTCGATGAAGCTCTGCACCGCGAACGCGTGGTAGATGTTCGCCACGGACCGCAGCCAGCCGATGCGCGTGTGCGCTCGCGCCTCGCAGTTCTCCATCCGCACGTCGGGGATGGCCAGCGGCAGGTCCACGATGCCCTGCCCCATCTCTCCGTCCCCCGCGAACGTCGCGTCGGAGAACGTGGAGCCGATGGGCGGGAACGCGATGCGCTGGTGCCACGCCACCACCTTGCCGTTCGCGTCCAGGCCCGCCTCCAGCCGCTGCGCGCTCGTGGAGTGGTAGTAGTCGTGGCGCACATCATCCTCGCGCGTCCACTGCAAGCGCACCGGCGCGCCCACCGCCTTCGCGACGAGCGCCGCCTCCACCACGTAGTCCGGCTTCGACTTGCGGCCGAACCCGCCGCCCAGCAGCGTCACGTGGACGGTCACCTTCGACGGGTCGATGCCCAGCGCCTTCGCCACCTCGCTGCGCGCGGCCTGCGGGTTCTGCGTCGTGGCCCACACCTCGCAGGTGCCGTTCTCCACCTTCGCCACCGCCGCGGGCGGCTCCATGGGCGCGTGCGCCAGGTGCGGCGTGTTGTACGTGGCCTGCACCCGCCTGGCCGCCTTCGCCAGCGCGCCCTCCGCGTCGCCGACGTTGCGCACCACCTTGCCCGGCTTGCCAATCACCGCCAGCAGCTGCTCGCGGTACGCCTCCGAGTCGTAGACGACGTTCTCCCCGCCCTCCCACGTCACGTCCAGCACCGCGCGGCCCTTCATCGCCGCCCAGGTGTGGTCCGCCACCACCGCCAGTCCTCCCAGCGGCTGGAACAGGAAGGGCTTCGTCGCCGCTGGCAGCTCCACCACCTGCCGCACGCCCGGCACCGCCAGCGTCTTCGTCGCGTCGTAGCGGGCCACCTTGCCTCCCGCCACGGGCGGACGCGCGATGACCACCGTGCGCATCCCCGGCAACACGACGTCCGCGCCGAACACCGCCCGGCCCGTCACGATGTCCGGCCCGTCCAGCAGCGGCAGCTCCTTGCCCAGGTGCTTGAGCTCGCTGCGCGGACGGAGCGTCACCGCTTCCTTCTTGGGCACCTTCAGCTTCGCCGCGTCACCGGCCAGCTCGCCGAACTTGAGCGAGCGCTGCGTGCCCTTGTGGAAGACGGCGTGGTCGCGCGCCTCGCACTCCGTGGGCGCCACCTTCCAGCGCTTCGCCGCCACCGCCACCAGCATCGTGCGCGCCGTCGCGCCCGCGTAGCGCAGGTCGTCGAAGATCTTCCGCACGCTGCTGGAGCCGTCCGTGTTCTGGTCGCCGTAGGCCTCGTCGCCGTCGCCCTGGACCACCTTCACGTGGGCCATGTCCGCGCCCAGCTCGTCCGCGATGAGCACCGGCAGCGAGCTGCGCACGCCCTGCCCCATCTCCGAGCGGTGGCAGACGATGGTCACCACGCCGTCTGGCGCCACGTGCACGAAGACGTTGGCCCGGAGGCCATTCGTGGGCACCTCCGGCATCGCCGTGGGCATGGGCGCGGCGTGCGCCCTGGCGGGCAGGAACACCTCCAACCCCAGGCCCGCGGCCACGAGTCCCATTCCTTCGAGCACGGAGCGGCGCGACAGACGGATGCGAGTGTCTTGCATGGTGGCGGTCCTCACTCCGTCGGCAGTCCCGCCGCCTTCTTCACGGCGGTGCGGATGCGCGTGTACGTCCCGCAGCGGCAGAGGTTGCCCGCCAGCGATTGGTCGATCTCCGCGTCGGTGGGCTTCGGATTCTTCGCCAGCAGCGCCGCCGCCGTCATGATCTGCCCCGCCTGACAGAAGCCACACTGCGGCACCGCCAGCTCCACCCACGCCTTCTGCAGCGGGTGCGAGCCGTCCGGCGACAGGCCCTCGATGGTCATCACCTCACGGCCCTCCGCGCGGCGCACCGGCGTCACGCACGAGCGCACCGCCGCGCCGTCGATGTGCACCACGCACGCGCCGCAGAGCGCCTGGCCGCAGCCGTACTTGGTGCCCGTCAGCGTCAGCACGTCGCGCAGCGCCCAGAGCAGCGGCATCTCCGGATCCACGTCGAGCTCGTGCTCGGTCCCATTCACTCGCAGTCGGATGCTCACGGTTGGCTCTCCTCGCGCGGGCACTCCGCGCCGTCCTTCACCCACGCGGCCACCAGGGCCCCGAACTCCGCCTGCGTTCCCGGCGCCGGAACCCGGTCCGCCCCGGGCTTCCAGCCCCAGCCCACCAGCTCGTCATGCGCCGAGTGCTCAATCAACTCCGCCAGGCTCTTGCCGCCGTTGCGCGCCGGGTCCTTCAACTGCTCGCACAGCGAGCGCGGCGTGCGCCCCTCCCAGAACATCACCTTGGGCGCCAGGTGCCACTTGGGCGCGCCGGGGACCCGCGCCAGCTGCGCGTTGCGGTCCTGGTGGCAGGAGGTGCACTCCAGGCCGGGCACGCCCTGGTCCTCGGGGCCGCGGGTCACCGGCGGATCATGGATCTGGCTGTTCTCCCCTTGGAGCGGGCTGTCGCCCACGGGGTGGCAGTTGACGCAGCGGGGATGCAGCATCACCCGGCTCGCTTCCAGGAACAGCGCCCGCGAGCGCTCCTTCTTGTCGCCAATGCCCGCGAAGGCCTCCGGCGGCCGGAGCGTCCGCGGATTCGCGGGCGGGGGTACCCCGCCCGGATGCGCCGCGCGGCCTCCACATCCCGCGCTGAACAGGAGCGACAGCGACAGCCCCGCCGCCCCCGCGCCCAGCACGGCTCCCAGTGCCTTCGAGCGAAGATTCATCGTGCCCCGTCCATCCCTTCGGCCAGAGGTCCTCCAGCCCACGCTGCGTCGCGAGGCCGGAGGGGCGATGCTGCCCCGGTCCTGCCCTCCCGGAGCCTTTCAAAAAGCCACAGGGCCTGTGAAGGTTTTCTTCAGAACGGGCCCAACCCTGGGAGTGGGCGGCGCCATCACGCGGCGTGGGGGACGGCGGCCTGCGTGAAGACTTCGTGCCTGGGTGACACGGGCCGCGGGCGGGATTGACGGAATGTCTTTCGGGGCCCGTGGGGCCTCCGCGCAAGTGCGCGGAATCGCGTGAGTGGGGCGTTGGAACGCGGTGTGTATTGGGAAGCGCGCAAGGAGATAGCCCGCCATGCGCCAGAGCCCCGCGTCGTCCGTGTTCTCCCTCACCCGCCTCTTCGTCGAGCAGTGTGCCCGCTGGAGGCTGCGCGAGGAGGTCATCGCGTTCATCCTCGAGTTCGGCACTCCCGCCCGGGCGTGTGGTGCCACCCACCTCACCGTGCACGAGCGCGACCTGCCGGTTGCGCTGCGTGATTCGTCCCTGGCGCGTCAGGCGCGCGGGTGGATCCTCATCCTCAATGACGAGGACCGGCTCCTCACCTGCTACCGCCGTCAGGATGCCTCGCGCTTCCTCAAGCAGAAGTCCAAGCGCCGCCCGGCGGGCGTTACCCGGGACCGCGACGACGTCCTGCGCGGCCTCCAGTTCGCTCCGGCCTGAATCAGTCGAGCCCCGTCTTGCCCACGGCCCAGTAGGCCTTCACCTTCGGCGTGGCGCGTTCACCGTCGCCGCGCAGCCGCGAGCGCAGGGCCTGGATGGACTGCGCCCGGCCCGTCATCACCAGCGTCGCGCCGGGTTTCGCGCGCAGGGCTTCGCGCAGCCGTTCGTGGACCTGCGTCAGGTGCGCGTCGCCTGCCGTTCGCTCCACGTCCTGGCCCTCGAAGCCCAGCTCGCGCAGCGCGGGTGCGCAGTCCTCGCGGCGGGTCACCTCGAAGATGGGGGTGACGCTGCGCTTCGCTCCGGCGCGGAACGCGTGCGCCACCGCGAAGGACGTTTCGTCACCGAAGAGCACCACCGGCGCGTCACCGGCCTCCAGCGCCACCGAGCGCCGGGGACCGAAGAACTGCACCGTGTCCCCGGTGCGCACGTCGCGGCCCCACTTCGCGCCCGGGCTGTCGCCGTGCAGGTACACCAGGAAGGCCGTGGCGCCGCGCGCTTCGTCCCAGGACAGCGGCGTGTACGTGCGCATGCCCAGCCCGGGCAGGAACACCTGCACCTTGTCACCGGGGGTCCATCCCTGCCCGCGCAGCGCGGGCCCTTCACAGTCAATCTGTCGGAAGGCGCGCGAGACTTCGCGCACCTGGGTCACCTTCGCTTCGGTGAAAAGAAAACGGCCCAGCATGCTTCCGAGCATGGCCTTGGCGTTTGCCATTGGAGCCTCCGTTCAGGCGTTCATACGCCTCCTGCACGTGCACGGCTCGTGAAGTTGCGTGAAGGCGTCCTCACCTTGCAGGGCAGAGACCCCCACGAAAGGAACCGGACATGGGCTCCTGGCATCCCCGGGTGCGCTGGCTTCGGACCGGCACCCCTGTCCTTGCCATCCTGGCAGCCGGCGGCTGTGCGATGGGCCCGGATGAATTCGGGCCGCAGGTGACGTCGAGCTCGACGCCCCTGGACCACCCCATTTCCCAGTTCCGGGACGTGCTGGCGCCCTACGGCACGTGGATGGATCTGCCGCACATCGGCTGGGTCTGGCAGCCGGACCCGGAGGAGGTGGGCGCGGGCTTCGTCCCGTATTCCTCGAACGGCCGGTGGGTTTCCAGCGATTGGGGATGGACCTTCGAGAGCGACTCGGAGTGGGGCTGGGCGCCCTTCCACTACGGCCGGTGGTTCAACACGCCGTCGGAGGGCTGGTTGTGGTGGCCCGACAATGAGTGGGCCCCTGCCTGGGTGGACTGGCGGTGGGGAAATGGCTTCGTTGGCTGGCAGCCCCTCGCGCCGCCGGGCATGAACACCGGGTTGAGCTGGACGTTCATGAGCGCGGACAACTTCGTGCAGCCCGACGTGGGGTCGCATCTCCTTCCGGAGTCGCGGGTCCAGGAGCTGATGCGCCAGACGCAGCCCGTGGGCGAGCATGTGGTGGCTCGCGAGGGATACTGGAACCGGGGGCCGGAGCCGGAGGAAGTGGCCCGGGTCACCGGACAGGAGGTGCCGCTCTCGCAGCCGATGACGCCACCCACGGCGCATCCGCCGCGTGCGTCCGCCAAGAGCTCGGAGCCCAGACCCGCGCAAGGGTCTTCTCCCCGCCGGTAGGACAATCCGCGCGCGAAAGCAATTGGAAGCCCACGACAAGCCTCCACGGCCAGCCCTTCCTGGCTTGAGATATGTCCAGCGTCCGCCCGGGACCGGTGTGCCCGGCGGACTGGAACTCAATCCGGGGAGGGCATCGTGGGAATGCGAGCGCGGTGGGTGCTGGCGAGCTGTCTGGCAGCGTGTCTCTTCACAGCGTGCACGGAGGGTGCGGCCGGGTCTGCCGGGCCTGCCGGGCCTGCCGGGCCAGCAGGGCCTGCAGGGCCTCAGGGCGCGCCTGGGCCCGCTGGCGGTCCTCAAGGTCCTCAAGGACCGGCGGGCCCGCAGGGGCCGCAGGGACCCCAGGGTCCCATGGGGCCTCCGGGAGAACAGGGCGCCGCGATGTGCACTCCCGCGGCGCTGTTCTGTGAGGGCAACAAGATGTGGAGCTGCACCCGGTCGGGTACGGATGCCGCGCTCTATGCCGATTGCGCTGGCGGATCAGCAAACAATCCCACCAGCTGCTTCAGCGACAACTGCGCGCCAGGAAGGTCCGCCTGTTGCCGTCCAGCGAAGGCCACCTGCCGCTGGAACTTCTCCAGCCCCGTCACCTCCGGCACATACTTCACCTACGCCGACGGCCAGGATTACTGCTCGCTCCCAACGTCCTGTGACGGTGTCAGTTACTTCCAGGTCGCTGTTGTCGCGGATGTGAAATCTCAGCAATGTGGTCAGGGCACATTCAGAGACCTGAACATCATCATCAAACGGCCCCTGACCACGCCGGGCGCAGTCATTCAGCTTCCGGACAACCGTGTAAGCCTTTCCTTTTCTGCTCCCGGGAACAACTGCAACTCCTGGACCGGGACCGTCAGGTGGGATTCGGATGTCCCCAGCTACAGCGTCTCCGTGGATGCCACTTGCAGCGAATCAGGCAAGAGCCACATCCGCTTCGTGGGCACCGTGAGTGGAGACATCTGAAAGCGCTGCACCTACGCCGGCTGGAGGAAGCGCCCGTCCACCAGGTGGTCGATGACCTCGCGGGCGGAGTGCGGATCCAGCCTTGCCTTGGTGCCCAGGTGTGACACCGCGTTGGAGACGGTGGTCGGCTGATCGAAGGCGGCCAGGGCGGCGAGGAGGATGGCGCCGTCGTCGCCCTGGGTCAGCGTGGGGTCGGTGAACTTGCGTGGGTTGACGGACGGCGCACAGCTCAGGGTGATGCCGTCCACCGAGCGCAGGACCGTCACCGGCTCCTTCGCCAGCTTCGCGGGCGCCCGGTGGCTTCCCAGCCAATCCCCCAGCGTGAAGCGCTTCGTCGAGGGCGCGGTGTTCTTGAGCCGCGTGCGGCCGTGGAGCTCGACGCGCTTCCTCGTGTCCCGGTGCTTCCAGGCCAGGGCGTCCACCCGGTCCGAGTTGCGCTGCACCGCCGCTTCCAGCTCCTTGTCCTTGAAGCGGATCATCGGCACGGACACATCGCCGGGCTCGCGGCGCTCGAAGTAGTCGAGGAACTCCGCGAACGTCTTCGCCTCCGTCACCATGTCGAAGCGCGCGGGATGTTCCGTGACGAGCGCTCCGGGCTGCGCCTCCAGCCGCTGGTAGCCCACCACGCAGTCCATGCTGATGATGCGCTCCACCAGCCGCAGCTCCTCCGCGAGCCGCTCCCGATTCATGAACGGCAGGCCTCCGATGCCGGAGATTTCAATGTCCACGTTCGGATGGCGGCGGACGGACTCGATGACGTCCAGCAGCTCGCGGTCCTTCGCGCAGGGCTTGAGCAGGCCCTTGGACATCTGCTCCAGCCGCTGCTGTTCGGAGAAGCAGCCGATGTCGATGACCATGTAGATGCGCTGGAAGGTTTCCGCCAACGCGGCGACCAACTCCACGCGTGGCACGCCCCAGAGGAAGTACGTGCAGCAGTGGCGCGACAGGTCCACGCCCGCCCAGGTGCTCCCCAGGAACTCCGCCGTGCTGCCCGCGAAGTCGTAGCGCATCTGCCACGTCCGGCTGGCGATCTCCTGGTGGTCCCTGCGCACGTTCTCCTCGGCGCGCAGGAACGGCTTCGCGCGCCCGAAGTCCGCCTTCTGGTTGCCTCGCGCGCCGCCGCAATAGAGGCAGTTCTCGCCGCAGCCCTTGCCGGGCGCGACCCAGCCGGAGAAGGAGTGCGCATCCATCTGGCTGAGGAAGATCTCGTTGAAGTGCGAGTAGTAGACGTCCTGCGTGTTGGTGGCGCGCTGCACGTACGCCAGCGGCGACCGGCGGGGACGTCCGTCCGGGTGCCGCGTCACGCAGTTGGGCGGGGCTTCCTCTCCGTTGCAGAGCGCCAGGAGGGGGACTTCTCCATCGCCCAGGATGACGTGGTCGATGCAGTCGTAGCCGCTCAACTCCTTCCACCAGTATGACGCGGAGTTGCCGCCCACGACGATGCGGATGGACGGGTCGATCTTCCGGATGGTCCGAGCGATCAGCAGCGCGCGGTCCACGTGGTGGAACCACTTGAGGCTGATGCCGATGAGCTTGGGGCGAACGCGGGCGATGAGGCGCTCGAAGGACTGGGTCACCTCTCCTGCGCTCTCGTCCCCGTCCCACAGCCGAACGAAGGCTTCAATCCCGCCGCGCCGCAGGTAGCTCGCCAGGTAGAGGATGCCGCACGTGGCTTCGCCCGTTCCGGCACCGACGAGGAGGACTGGCGAAAGGGCACGACCACTGCTCATGGGACGACCACCGGCCTGGGAGGGAGACGGGGCCAGCGTATAGGCGAATCCGGGCAGGCCCCGCGTGGATTCGTCGCCTCCCCTCCTCCCGGGCCGCCGGCCTGCTCCCTGGCCGGCCCCTCACTCCAGCAGTTCAGAGAGGCCCGCGGCGCGCAGCGCGGCCTGGATCTCCGCGTCCTTCTTTTCTTCGGCGTTCAGCTCCATGCCCCTTCGTCGGAGCAGGATCAGGGCTGACCGCCTCAGCGCCTTCTGTTCGTCGTTGATCCCCAATTGCCCGACGCGCGGGAACACCTCCAGGTACGAGACGGTCAACAGGAGGAACATCGGGGATACGAAGGAGCGGATGTCGGCGCTGAGCTCGCTCGCGGCCTTGAACACAGGGGCGGTGCTCTCCGGGGCCGCCTGTTGCGGCGTGCCCCCCAGTCCGTGGAACGACCGGAACGCGAAGAAGAAGGCATTTCCGCTCTCATCCAGCCCCATCAGGTCACCGACGCAGAAGCGTTCATAGCTCCGGTAACGAACGCAAGCGGTACGGCAGCTTCGCGAGGAAGTCCTCGTGACGCCCGCCCAGCCGCGCCAGGAACAGGCACTGCCTGGGGTCCATCCCAGTGTAGGTCGCGAGCTGATACTGGAGGACCTCCTCCTCCGTGAAGGGACTCGCGGCGATGAAGCGCTCGGCCTCGGTCGCGTTCCTGTCCTGGAGCCGATCCAGGACCGCCCATGTGAACACCTGCACGTCGTGGTGCTCGATGGCGTCGCGCAGCGCGCGGGCCCGCTGGGCCGCCAGATCCTCCGTGGCGGAGGGCTCCAGGATCTTCTTCACAGCCAGGCCGGTCGCGACCGCCAGGGCCAGGATGATGCAGGCGAACACGACGCCAGCCCTGGACACCTTCGGGTTCTTCGCGATGAAGCGCTGCCAGAGGAGCATCAGCGCTCCGCCCAGAGCGATCACGCCCGCGGAGACCACCCCACCGACGATGGCGAGGTAGCCAAACCCCATCGCGAAGAACCCGTCGCGCTCGACCTCGGTGGTCACCAGCATCACGACGAGATTTCCGACGTAGAGCGCGAGAACGCTTCCCGCGAAGAAGAGGAATGGTTTCATGGGCGGTCGTTGAACCGGCTTGAGCCTGCCGGTTCACGACCGCGAACACCACTCGGCTCTGGTGCCGTCGCCGACGGCTTCCGTCCCCGCCTGCGCCGCCGCCGCTTCGAGGCAGCGCCCTGGGGCTGTCCGCCCAACGTCCGCAACACCTGCGCGCGGACACCGCCATCCAATCGCAGTTGTTGCATGAGCGCTTGCACCTGCTTCGCGCCCTGGGGGCTCCGCAATCCCTCTCCCAGCCGCTCGACGATGTCGATGCGCAGCGCCACCGGCCCGATGATCTCGTAGCCGAAGGCCCGCGCGCTCCGGCCGGCCAGCACCGACACGTTCAGCGCCGGCTCCTGGGGGATGCCCTGCGGACACGGCGCCTGCTGGAACAGCGCCGTCAACATGGCCCGCCGCTCCAGGGCCTGCGGCGACAGGGCCTGGGTGACATAGAGGTACCGCTGGCCCTCGTGGACGCCCTGCGCCTTCAGCCGCTCCCGCGACTCCTCGTCCAGGAGCCGCCACTGCTCGCGCGCCTCTCCCTGCGAGATGACGCCCAGCCCTTCCGCCAGCTGGTAGGCCACGGCTCGCGTCGCCGGTGAGCGGCTCGCGCCCGTGAACGACTCCGCGGGAAAGCCTCCCATGGCCTCCGTGACCAGGTCCCTCGCCAGCGCCACCAGCCGGCGCTCCAGTCGCTGCCGCGCGCCTCCCGTCCACACCTCCGGCTCCGCCAACGCCAGCTGCGGAGAGCGCCGGTCGCGCCCCCGCACCAGCCGGGCCAGCGGCTGCGCCTCGAAGGAGATGCGCCCCGCGGCGTCCACCTCGAAGGCGTCGTGCGTCGCGTCCACCACGCGCTGGACGAACTGCTCCTCCGTCATCACCGCGCCTTCCGCGCCCGGCACCTCCGTCAGCAGCAGCCCCAGCTTGGCGAACGGACTGTCCGAGGCCCCGGCCTGCGGCTGCGCGCTGGCCCTCACGAAGCGGCGCGCGCTCCTCCTCGCGGCCCGTTGCACGAAGCGCTCCACCAGCCGCTCATGCAGGGCATCCCCCAGCGCGTCCTCGATGCGGCGCGTGCGCTCCTGCCAGGCCTCCGCGTCGCTCAGCCAGCCCGGACGGTGGCTGATGTACGTCCAGATGCGGATGGCCGCGAGCCGGTCCATCAGCGTGTGGATGTCCCCGGAGGCATCGTCCAGCGGCGACACCTGCCGGCCCAGCCAGGTGGGATCCAACTTCCCGTCCCCGGCCGTCAGCTGGAGGAACGTCTCGCGCAGCAGCGCGACGTGCTGCCCGAAGAGCCCCTTGCGGAAGTCCGGGACCTGGCAGACCTGCCACAAGAGCTCCACGGAGGCCTTGTCGGTGGTGAGCTCGCGGATGGCGGGCACCGCGGACAGGCCCTTGAGCGCGTCGAAGTCATCCGCGCGCTCCACCCGGACGAAGGCGCTGTCCCGCGGCGCTCGCGACAGAGAGTCCAGCAGCGCCTCCGGGCTGGAGAAGTCGAGCGAGGAGTTGCGCCAGATGAGGCTGCGCACCGCCGGGAAGCGGTGGGTTTCGATGGCGGAGACGATGCGCGGCGGCAGCTCCGGCAGCGTGTTCAGCGCGCCGAAGCTCCCGTCGTTGAGGTGGCGCCCCGCGCGGCCGGCGATCTGCGCCAGCTCGTCCGGATACAGGTCGCGCTGTTCGGCGCCGTCGTACTTGGAGAGCGTCGCGAAGGCCACGTGGTTGAGGTCCAGGTTCAACCCCATGCCAATGGCATCCGTGGCCACGAGGTACTGGACCTCGCCGGACTGATACATGGCCACCTGCGCGTTGCGCGTCCGGGGCGACAGCGCGCCCAGCACCACCGCCACCCCACCCCGCAGGCGGCGCAGCGATTCTGCCAGCTCGTAGACGCGGTCCGCGGAGAACGCGACCACCGCCGAGCGCGGCGGCAGGCTCTTCAGCGAGCGGCGCCCGGCGTAGCGCAGCTGCGACAGGCGCATGGCGCGCTTCATGGACGCATGCGGAATCAGCGCCTGCACCATGGGCCGCATGGTGTCCGCGCCCAGGAACCAGGTCTCCTTGCGCCCGCGCGCGTGCAGCAGCCGGTCCGTGAAGACGTGCCCACGCTCCCGGTGCGCGGCGAGCTGGATTTCATCCACCGCGAGGAAGTCCACCTCCCGGTCGGTCGGCATCGCCTCCACGGTGCAGATCCAGTAGTCGGGCCGGGGCGGCACGCGCTTCTCCTCGCCCGTCATCAGCGCGACCCGGCCCTCGCCCACCTTCGCGGTCACCCGGTCGTAGACCTCACGGGCGAGCAGGCGGAGCGGCAACCCGATGATGCCGGAGTCGTGCTCGAGCATCCGTTCGATGGCGCGAAAGGTCTTCCCGGTGTTCGTGGGCCCCAGCTCCGCCACGACGACGGACGGCCGGCTGGATGGGCTCGAGCTCATTGGCGAAGACTAACCCCGAACCCCCTCCTCCGCCCTGGAGGCCGCAAGGGATGTTCGCGAACAACGTCCCCGCCCGCCGCCCGGTGTGGAAGCAGGCGTCGGGGGGCGGGACGGACAGGCGCGGCGCTTCAGGCACGCGGGGGCAGGTGGGATGGACGGCGCTGCCCGGGCCCCCCAGCTTCCGGACACGCAGCCGCCTGGGGGCAATGCCATGGCCGACACGCATTCGCAGCCGTCCGTCACCGACCCGGGGGACCTGGAGGTCCGCCTCACGCTGCTCAACGCCGCACTGGCGACCAAGGTCGTCTGCGTGCGGCGCTACACGCGCCATGCCCTGCTGGCCGGGGGCGCCTGTCACGAGGCGATGAGGGCCGCGTTCGGCCTGCACGCCCGCGACGAACAGGGCCACGCGCTCAGGCTCGCCGAGCGCATCCAGCAGCTGGGCGGCAGGCCGGACTTCAACATCGGAGGGATCATGTCCAGCGGTGACACCCAGGACGACGAAGGGCGGACGCTGGTGGAGCTGCTGCGCGAGAACCTGGAGGCGGAGCGCATCGCCATCGCGTCGTACCGAGATCTGATCCCCTACTTCGCGGAGCGGGACCCCACCACGCGGCGGCTCTTGGAGGAGCTCCTCGACGAGGAGGAGGCACACGCCGCCGCCCTGCACGCGCTGCTGAAGCCTTGAGCCCCTGGCCCGGTGGGTTCCTCGGGCGGGTCCCGAACGGACCCGCCGGGCCGAGGCTCGTCGCCGAGCTTCTTCAGGTTCCCGGCGCCACCTGCACGTCGCGGTAGCGCACCATCCGCTTCAGCGCCGGATCCCACAGGTTCAGCCGCAGGCACCCCACGATGTCCTTCAGCGTGAGCGTGGTGACGTGCGGCCCCTGGAGCTCCGGGATGGACGCCATCGCCTCCGGCAGCCGGTAGAACGGGATGCGCGGGTTGAGGTGGTGCACGTGGTGGTAGCCGATGTTGCCCGTGAACCACTCCATCACCGGCCCGAAGCGCATGTAGCTGCTGGCCTCCAGCGCCGCGTCCGCGTGGCTCCACGACGCATCCGGCAGGATGGCCACCTCGTCGAAGTTGTGCTGCGCGTAGAACAGGTACGTGCCCAGCGCGTACGCGGCGAACAGCGGCCCCACGAAGGCGGTGAGGTAGACGCCCAGGCCGAAGAAATGCCAGACGGCCGCGGACAGGGCCACGTGCACACCGAACGCGAGCCCGGACGTCCAGTAGCGCTTCGGGTTCTTCACGAACGGCTGGAGGCACAGGCTGTAGAGGAACGCGGTGAAGTAGCCGAACAGCTGCGTCACCGGGTGGCGCTCCACCACGTAGCCCAGGCGCTCCGCGCCGGTGGCCTTGCGCCACTGCTCCGTGGTCCAGGTGACGAAGGTGCCCGCCGAGTCCGCCGCGATGCGCGCGGTGTTGGCGTGGTGATGGTTGTGCGTGTCATTCCAGATGCGCGCCGGGGTGAGCGTGAGCAGCCCCTGCACCTGGAAGAGCGCCTTGGCCCACCGGGACTTCGGCAGGAGCGCCCCGTGCATCGCGTCGTGGAAGAGGATGAAGCAGCGGATGAGCACCAGCGCTTCAATGAGGCCGCCCGCGATGCGCAGGGGCCACCAGGGCGCGGCCACCGCCAGCACCACCGCGCCCACGAGCGCGGCGTAGGTGGAGCCGAGCGCCCAGAGGGAGCGCGCGGTGTCCTGGGCCGCGAAGGGACGCGTGCGGGCAATGAGGTCCTTGCTCAAGGTCGACGCGGTTCGTTCCATGGGGACACGTTGTCCCATCCCCATGTCATGGCCGGGTCAGCGCTTCCCACACGCACGCAGTGGGCTCTTCGCGTCATGGATGACGCGCAAGGCCGTGCGTCAGCGCTTCTTGCGCCAGGCGCGCAGCTCCGCCTTCTTGTGCTTGCCCACCTCATCCAGCCGGGCCTGCCAGGTTTCACGGTAGGGGCGCAGGGCCGCCGCCACGGTGCGGGCCACCACGAGGTTGCGGTACCACTTGGCGTCCGAGGGCACCAGGTGCCAGGGCGCCTGCCGGGTGGACGTGCGAGCGAAGACGTCCTCATAGGCGCGCGTGTAGTCCACCCAGTGCTTGCGGTCCTCCCAGTCACCCGCGGCGATCTTCCACGCCTTGCGAGGCTCCTCCTCGCGCGACAGCAGCCGCTGCTCCTGCTCCTCCTGGCTGATGTGGAGGAAGAACTTGAGGACGATGGTGCCGTGCTCCGAGAGCAGGGACTCGAAGTCGCGGATGTGCTGGTAGCGCAGCTTCCAGAGCGCTTCGGGGACCAGGTTGTGCACCCGCGCCACGAGCACGTCCTCATAGTGGGAGCGGTTGAAGATGGAGAACTCGCCCTGGCGAGGGGCCTTGAGGTGCACGCGCCAGAGGAAGTCGTGCTCCCGCTCCTCCGTGCTGGGCACGCCGAAGGAGGTGACGCTCACCCCGCGCGGATTGAGGCTGCCCACCACGTGCTTGATGGTGCCGTCCTTGCCGGCGGTGTCGCGCCCCTGCAGGACGATGAGGACGGAGTTCATCTTCGCGCCCCACAGCAGGTCCTGCAGATCGAACAACTCCGCGCCCAGCGCGGCGAACTCCTCCTTGGCGGCCTCCTTGTCCTCCTTCTTCGGAGGCGTCGTGGGAATGCGCTCCAGCTTCACCTTCGCGCCCTGCTTGTCATTGCGGATGATGTCCATGGTCCTCTTCGCTCCTGATGTGGCGCCAGCGTGCCTGGAGCGAAGGCGGATTCACACCGTTCCGGGAAAAGGACGTCGGCGGAACGTCCAAGTCGAACCTTTCGCGGTGACACGAAGCGGGGCGCGCGGTGTTCCCTTCCCACCGCAGCAACCGGGAGGGGAACACATGGCAGGGCATCGATTCATCGCGAGCACCCTGGGCGCGTTCGCGCTCACCACGCTCGTGGGCTGCACCGACACCGCGGGCTCCGTGGAGGCCACCGCCGCGCTCGCGACGTCCGAGGCGGAGCTGGCGTCCGTGGCCCAGGTGGCCGCCGGCAGGAAGCACTTCCAGGAGGCACTGCCCGGCACCAACAGGCGCTCCTGCGCGACGTGCCACGTCTTCGCGGACGACACCGCGCTCACGCCCGCGCACGTGGAGGCGCTCTGGGCGCGGAACCCCGCGGATCCGCTGTTCAACCGCATCGACGCGGATGACCCGGCCGCCCCCGTGCCCACCTACGAGCACCTGAAGAAGGGCCTGGTGCGCGTGGTGCTCCCCCTCCCCGCGAACATGGACGTCATCGACGTGCAGGGGAACGTCATCACCGCCCCGGACCGCAAGGTGTCCGTCTGGCGCGCCGTGCCGAGCATCGCCGACACCGGCTTCTCCGGCCCCTTCCAGTCCGACGGCCGCGAAACCGACCTCGTCACCCAGGCCCAGAGCGCCGTCACCAGCCACAGCGAGGGCGGCACGGTGGCGCCGGCCGTGCTCCAGCGCATCGCCGCGTTCGAGCGCGGCGTGTTCAGCTCCCCGCGCGCCCGCTTCGTGTCGGAGCTGCTGGAGCGCGGCTGGCCGCTGAGCGCCATCCCGGACCCGGACGCGCTGCTCCTGCTCGACGCGTCCGAGCGGCGCGGCCGCGACGTCTACGACCTGGCCTGCGAGGCCTGCCACGGCGACCGCACGCGCAACCGCATCGTGAACCGCGCCACGCACGACGCGCTCTTCTACGCGCTCAAGCCCGACGGCAACATCCAGTACACCGTCACGCCCGGCGCCCCGCCCGAACCCGTGCGCGTGCCCCGCCCCCACAGCGAGTTCCTCAACGCCGGCTACGCGTACATGACCTACCTGGGCCAGCGCGGCGTCGTGCCCCTCTTCAACACGTCCGTCGACTTCCCCCAGTACCGCTTCCGCTTCTACACGGACGGCACGCGCCAGCACGCCGTCACGGACCTGCCGCCCATCCCCGTCACCGCGAGCGGCGACCCGGATGACATCAACCCCGCCCTGGATGAGCACGGCGCGCCCATCGTGGGCCCCGCGCTCGCGGCGCAGTGGTACTCCACCGACCCCGGGCGCGCGTTGATCAGCGGCGACCCCGCGGAGTTCGAGGCCTTCGACGTGCCGTCCCTGCGAGGCATTGCCCGCACCGCGCCGTACTTCCACGACAACAGCCACGCCACGCTCGCGGAGGCGGTGGACACCTACAGCCGCTTCATCCTCCCGGGCATCCCCACCGTGGGCGCGCTGCCGGTGCACCCGCCCGAGTTCCCGGGCGGGCCGCCGGAGTCCCTCAGCCCCGCGCAGAAGAAGGATCTGCTGCGCTTCCTCCAGCGGCTGTGAGCGCCCTTCAGCGCCGCCACTCCAGCTCCGGCGCCGACACCCGGGGCGGAGGCGGCAGGAAGGTGTGCGCCAGCCCCCGCAGGCCCCGCGCGAAGAACTCCTCGCGGATCCACTGGCTCAGCGCCGCCGCCTCGCCCTCGTGCCCCGGCGCCAGCCGGAAGGTCGCGTGCCACTCCACGAAGGTCTGCCCGGTCGCCGTCACCGGCGTCACCCGCAGCTTCGCCACGTAGTCGCGCACGGGCAGCGGGCCCTCCACCATCTCGTACGCGTAGCTGCGCGCATTCGAGTCGTACGCCAACCGCGCCTCCAGGTACACCTCGCCATCGCGCGTGGTGAGCCGGCGCAGGGGGCCGGAGTCGGGACGCGTCACCCGCTCACTGGAGACGACGCCCGGGTGCCAGCGCGGGAGGCTGTCAAAGCCTCCCACGCGGTCCCAGACCACGTCCGCGGGTGCCTGGATGAGCTGACTCGCATAGGCCTCGGCCATCAGTGCCTCACGTCGTTCGTGCATGGACATGCTCAAGAAGGGGCTCCAGCCCTTCAGGCGGTACGGCCCTGGAAGCCCTCATAAAGCCATACAGTCAACGGACCGGGTCCCCCACCGCATCGCATCGCATTCATGCCGCCCCCCATGTCAGGCATTGAGGCGCGTGATGTGGAGCAAGGGCAGCGGAGTCGGAATCGTCCAAAAGGGCTGTTGTAAGCGCTCCGCATCCCGGGTCAGTCTGCGTGTGGCCCCGCGATCACCGGCCCACCTGGGGGGACTCGCCCCGCGGGGCATGGACTGGCGGGATGTGAAGCATTGTCCGGGCATGGCTGTTGAAGGCGCATGGTGCATGCCCCCGTCGCCGAGGAGATGCCCGATGACCTCCGCTTCCATCACCGAGTACGAAACTCGCCTCTACTGGCAGGGAGGCCGGGGCGCGGTGCTGACGAGCGACCGTGCGCCCCCCGTTCCGATTGGCCGCCCGCTGTGCGGCCAGCAATGCGGGCCCGAGGACGGGCGCTGGGACCCCGAGGCGCTGCTGGTGGGCGCGGTGGAGGGGCGCACGCTGCACGCGTTCCTGGACGGGGCCCGGGAGGCGGGCGTGGGCGTGCTCTTCTACCAGAGCTCCGCCACGGCCCGGCTGGTGAGCGGGAGCCCTGAAGAGGCCGCCCACTTCACCGACCTCATCGTCCGGCCGCACGTCGCCGTGGGCAGTCCGCGGGAAGCGGAGGACGCGCGCCAGCTCTTCGCCCGGCTGCCGGAGCGTTGTTTTCCCAGCTCCATGCTCCAGCTCACCCCGCGCATCGAGCCGGTGGTGGAGGTCTGGGCCCACGCCCGTCGCGAGGACGCCACCCCACCTGTCCAAAACCACGCACCTGCTCCCGGCGAGGCGGACGCGGTGGTTCCCTGGGAGAGCGGCATGCGCAGTGTGGAAGGACATGCCGACGAATCCACAGACGAATCCGCCCACGAAGCCGGTGAAGGAGCCGGAACCGAAGCCCACGCCTGAGATTGATCCACCCCGGCCGCCCGCGCCGGAGAAGGATCCACCGCCGGGCGAGCCCCAGCGCCGGGAACCTCCGCCGCCCCAGCAGGACCCGGAGGTGGAGCCGGGCATCCAGGACCCACCCGCGCATGACCCCAACCATCCGGGGCCGCCGAAGATCATCGCGTGACCGCTCCAGGCGCGCGGCGCCGTGGATTCCCATGGACCTGACGCACCCGGTGTCCGAGCGCATTCACCGGCGGGAGATGACTTGCGAACCTCCCTGGACCTTCGTCCAATGACAGCGTTTGCTGCCCTCACGCGGCGATGCAAGTCGATGCGAGGAATCCTAGAGTGAGGTGCGCTCGTCACGCGCCATGCTCCCGTCCTTCTCGCCCCCTCACCTCCTGCGGCTGCGCACTGTCGCCGCCGCGTGCGCGGTGCTCCTGGGCCTGATCGCGGCCTGGAGCGAAAGCCAGTCAGCGGGTGTCCGCATCGCCCTGCTGACGGTGAGCGCGTTCGTGCTGGCGGCGGTGGGCGCGGGGGCCGCGCTTCGCACGGTGGCCCGGAGCGAGCGCGAGTGCGCCCTTCTGCGCGACCAGGCGGACGACGCGCGGGCGCTGCGCGACGCGGTGATGGGCATCACGCCGGTGGGCTTCGCGTTCTACGACCGCGACCTGCGCTACGTGCACGTCAATGCCGCGCTCGCCGCGATGAACGGCCTGCCGGCGGCGGCGCACCTGGGGCGCCACGTCTCGGAGGTGCTGCCCGCGCTGGGCACGGCGCTCGCGCCCCGGCTCGCGCGGGCGCTGGAGACGGACGCGCCCCTCCAGGACCTCAGCCTCCAGGTGGAGACGCCCGCCGCGCCCGGCGAGACGCGCTTCTGGTTCGGGAGCTACTCGCGCGTGCGCGGCTCGGGTGGCGCGGTGCTGGGCGTCATCGCGTCCCTGTCGGAGGTCACCGAGCGGATGCGCGCGGAGGCGTCCCTCCAGGAGCACGAGGGGCGCCTGGACGTGCTCACCCGGTCGCTGCCGGACTATCTATGGGGCGGGAAGCTGCGGGACGGCGTGCTGCGTGACTTCTACTGCACGCCCGTCGTGGAGCGCACCACCGGCTATCCGGCCAGCGCCTTCACCACGGGCGGCGGGCCGGAGGGCACGCCCTCGCCGCTGTGGGCGGAGATGATCCACCCGGAGGACCGGACGCGCTATCGCGAGTGCATCGAGTCGCTGGCCCTGGCCCCGAGCACGGAGGTGGAGATCGAGCACCGCATCATCTGCGCGGACGGGCGCGTGCGCTGGGTGCGCAGCCGCGCCGCGGCCTCCGGCCTGGACGACCGGGGCGGCGTGCACCTGGGCTGCGTCGTCACGGACGTCACCGACCGGCGGCTCGCGGACGACCTGCGCCAGCGGTTGAACGACAGCTTCCGCCGCTCCGCGACGGAGTGGCGCCGCACCTTCGACGCGGTGTCCTCGCCGCTGCTGGTGCTGAGCGCGGAGGGCATCATCCACCGGCTCAACGACGCGGCCCGCGTGCTCTTCCGGGAGGCGGATCCCTCCGGACAGCCGCTCTCCGCGACCGCCGGGGCTCCGCCCTGGTCCAGCGCGGGTCCGCTGGTGGAGGAACTGCGCGCGACCCACGGCAGCACCAGCCGCGAGGTGCACGACGCGGAGTCCGGGCGCACCTGGGAGGTGTCGGCCGCCTGGGTGGACGAGAAGGCCAGCGAGGACCCTCGCATCATCCTGGTGGCCACCGAGGTCACCCGGCTGTTGGAGCTGCAGGCCCACGTGCGCCGCGGTGAAACAATGGCCGCCATGGGCGCCATCGTCGCGGGCGTGGCCCACGAGGTGCGCAACCCCCTCTTCTCCATCTCCGCGGTCGTGGACGCGGTGGAGGCCACCTACGGCGCCCAGCCGGAGTTGAAGCCCTACCTGGACGTGCTGCGCGGCGAGGTGCGCCGACTCACGCACCTCACCCAGGAGCTGTTCGAGTACGGCCGGCCCACGCGGGGCGAGTGGACGGACGGCGCCGTGGGCTCGGTGGTTTCCGAAGCCCTGTCCGCCTGCACGCTCACGAGCGACAAGGCGGCCGTGAAGCTCCAGCGCGAGGTGTCCGACGCGCTGCCCCCGGTGCGCATGGACGCGCGCCGCCTGTTCCATGTCTTCCGCAACGTGGTGGAGAACGCCGTGCAGCACTCCCCCCAGGGCACTACCGTTCACGTGACGGCGGAGGCCGTGGAGGAGGCGGGGCGCCCCTGGGTGCGCTGCACCGTCCACGACGGAGGGCCCGGCTTCAAGAGCGAGGACCTGCCCCACGTCTTCGAGCCCTTCTTCAGCAAGCGTCGAGGAGGGACTGGCCTGGGGCTGTCCATCGTCCAGCGCATCCTGGAGGAGCACCAGGGGCGCATCCGCCTGTCCAATCACCCCCGGGGAGGCGCGGAGGTGACCATCCTCCTGCCCGCCCTTTCCCCCGCCGGCAACACCGGCCCCACTCCGCAGTCACAGGTGTCATGACCCGCACCCGCATCCTGCTCGTGGACGACGAGCCCGGCGTCCGTCTGGGTATGAAGGGCTACCTCACCCAGCACGGCTTCGACGTGGATGAAGCCACCAGCGTCGCCGAGGCCCAGGAGGGTTTCCGCACGCACCGGCCCGATGTGGCCGTCATCGATTACCGCCTGCCGGACGGTACCGCGCTGGAGCTGTTGCCCCGGCTCAAGGAGCTGGACGCGGCGGTGCCCCTGGTGGTGCTGACGGGGCACGGCTCCATCGAGCTGGCGGTGCAGGCCGTGAAGGAAGGCGCCGAGCAATTCCTCACCAAGCCGCTGGAGCTGGCGGTGCTCAAGGTGGTGCTGGAGCGGCTCGTGGCCCAGCGGCGCGAGCGGCAGCGGCTCTTGGCGGACCGCTCGCGCGCGGTGCGCACGCAGGTGGATCCGTTCCTGGGGAACAGCCCCGTCATCCGCGCGCTGCGCGACCAGGCGGAGCGCATGCGCGACAGCGACAGCCCGGTGCTCGTCACGGGCGAGACGGGCAGCGGAAAGAGCGTGCTCGCGCGCTGGCTGCATGAAGGTGGACCGCGCAAGGAGGCCCCCTTCGTGGACCTGAACTGCGCGGCGCTGTCCAAGGACCTGCTGGACTCGGAGTTGTTCGGCCACGAGAAGGGCGCCTTCACCAGCGCGGTGGCCGCGAAGCAGGGCCTGCTGGAGGTGGCGGACCGGGGCACGCTGTTCCTGGATGAGATTGGCGACATGGACGTGGCCGTCCAGCCCAAGCTGCTCAAGGTGCTGGAGGAGCAGCGCTTCCGGCGCCTGGGTGACGTGAAGGACCGGCGCGTGGACGTAAGGCTCGTGGCCGCCACGCACCAGGACCTGCAGGTGGCCGCGCGAGAGAAGCGCTTCCGCAGCGACCTGTACTTCCGCATCAGCACGCTCCTCCTCCACGTGCCGCCCCTGCGCGAGCGCGCGGAGGACGTGCCGGTGCTCGCGAGCCACTTCCTGGCGGAGATGGGCGCGCACCGGGGCCGCGGCCAGGTGGAGCTGGAGCCCGACGCGGAGCGAGCCCTGATGGCCTACAGCTGGCCGGGCAACATCCGCGAGCTGCGCAACGTGCTGGAGCGCGCGGTGCTCCTGTCCGGCACGTCGCGCCTGTCCCGCGGCGCCCTGCGCTTCGAGTCCCTGCTGCCCGCGGAGGAGCCGCTGGGCGAGGACCTCACGCTGGAGGAACTGGAGCACCGCCACATCGAGCGCGTGCTGGCGCGCGAGGGCGGCCACGTGGAGCGCGCGGCGACGAAGCTGGGCATCTCCCGCAGCTCGCTCTACGCGAAGATCAAGGGCTGGCAGCACAAGGGAGGCTGACGGCAGCGCGCGAGGGGGACGGGTTCAAGTCCCGTACTCCTCGCCACTAAAAGCCCAGCAATCCTACGGTGTTGCTGGGCTTTTTCTCTCCCTTGTTCCCGCATGTGCCTTCAGCGCGCCCATCCGGCGTCGTGGGTCAATGTGAGTAGTCCCCCTGCTTTCATGCCCCGATGTGATGGACGAGCGCCCGATGTTGGAGCGCAAGAAGAAGCAGAGGCGCAATGAGCAGCCTCAGTCCGGCATTCAATGTCTGAGGCGAAGAGTCAATTCACTTGACTTAGTGTCCATCAAACACTAAGCCTTCTGTCTGACGGACTAGGGAAGTCGCACACCATCCTCTCCTCACATCGAGGTGCGTTTGAATACGGCCATGTTCGATCACGAGGCGTACCTTGAGGCGGAACTACTCAACGCCCCGAGGCAGTTGTCCAACCATCTCTTCCACTACACGAACGCCGAGGCGGCGATTTTCGGCATTCTCCGCAGCGGAACGCTCAGATTGTCGCCCTTTGAGTCGACCAACGATCTTTGGGAATCCCGCCCCCTCTATCCCTCCCTGACGTTGCACGCTGATGATCGCCGCCTCGATGCTGGGATGGAGGTGTGGAACGAACTGGACAGGTCAATTCGAATCCACGCGAAAGTCGCCTGTTTGACCCAAGACTGGGAGCTTCCTAGGTCGGTCTTGAATCCTGACGCCCTGCGCGGCTGGAACCACCTCTCAATCTGGGCGCACTACGGCGCTAGGCATTCGGGAGTCTGCCTCCAGTTCGATCGCAACAGACTGATCGAAGCTTTCACAACCGCCCTGGTCCCAGGTGCTCTTCTCCGATTTCACGGCCCAGTCGTATACAGAAGCGCATCGGTCGGCGCAGGGCTGGACGGTGTCAACGTTGGGCAAATTCGCGAGTTCGGCTTGGACGCAGTAGCAATCAACTACGCAGAGACCCACCACGACCAAATCTTCTTCCGAAAGCACGCAGACTGGTCCAACGAAAGCGAGTACAGGTTGGTCCTCATTGATCAGTCCGTACTCCCCATAGAGTTCTCCATCCGTGAAGCATTGACTGGAGTGTTTCTTGGAGACGCCTTCCCGAGCAGCCGCCTACCGGCCTTGTCGGCCACACTGAAGGCATACCCAAGCGTCAAAGTCTTCCACCTCAGATACCACAACCGCCACTTGGGTTGCTTCCCCTCCATCGCCCCAGGGACCACAGATGCAGCGGTAACAAATTCACTGCTGGCCTCCCACAACCGATCCGGAACTCTAGATGAACGCCGGACTGCGCTCAAAGACAGCGTCCGCACAGCCAGCCAGCAGAGGGAGCGAGCTGCAGCCCTCTGCTCGACGCATCTCGACACATTAAAGAAGGCGGTAGAAAAAGCTGGCGCGTCCGTCCTTTCATGGCCCAAGGTCGAAGTCGAGGTGCATAAAAACACTGCCGCAATACCCGACAACCAGCGTTCTCGTGCACCTGGCGTTCCAGGAGAGCAGATCTACTTCGAAAGTGGATACATGTGCGTCATCGAGAACGTCCCCAAGCACACGCATACGCTCGTAGCCGCCATCGCGATGCAAGTCCTGAATGGCGATCATATACGCATTCACGGCGTGGTTAAGACCGAACACTGGAAGCCCAACGGCAATGAGCACGTGGAGCAATGGCGCGAGACCTACGAGGTACCGCTTACCGAAACTGCGACAGCACTCGGCTCAATCATTACAAAAATACACGACACACTCAAAGCCTCTCGGTCGGATTTTGACAAGAAGCGTGGTCTGCAGTCGAAGACTTCGACGTAACAAGACAAGTCGCCCGGAGACGAAACCGGAGAACTACAGCCAGGATGTATCCATGCATTTCCGGGTATGCAGCGCCCTCTTGCTTTCTCCGCTTGGGCTACACGGCGGAGCCGATCGCAAAGGTGCCTGCGGCTCGCAGCCGCTGAATTGCAAACCTCCAGCAAGCAGCGCTCCCTTGGAGGAGGGTTGGCCGTGCGTTTCGGAGTTGACCCCAATCCGCAGCGGGGCCAGACAGGAGCGCGCTACCTGGGCGCGGCGGAAGCGCGCTGGCGATTGCTGGGCGGGAAGCTCTACGCGATGGGGACGGGCGGCACGCTGCTGTTCCCCACGCCAGAAGGGATGCTGCGGCCGGGGGCGTTCGCCTCGGTGGGCCTGGGGGTGGACAATGCGCGCTGACGTCCTTTTGCTGGCCCTGGTTCTGATGGCCACGGGATGCGCCTCCGTGTCACAAGCGCCTGGGCGTGGCCGAAGCTTGAGCTACGCACCGCGAGAAGCCTCCTCGCCCGCCTGGGTGGACCCCCCGAGCGATGAGTCCCCGCGCGCCCAGACCTTCCTCCCGCGCGCTCTTGCTGGGCCCGAGCAACGGCTCCTGCGCCGCCAGCAGCCGCGTGACGACGTGACCGCCGTGGGAGGCGGCGCTGTCGGGGGCGGGGGCCGGAGCAATGCATTGACGCGGCAGGCAGTCCTCGACGCGACGAAAGACGTGAAGGGCTCCCTGACCCGCGTCGAGGCCGCGTTCAGCAAGCTGGCGGCCCGTCCTCCGGACCCCTGGGGCTGGAGTCTCACTGGCGTCTTCACGCGCTACCTCGACCAGGGCTCCAAGCAGGTGACGTGGCTTCATGGCGCGCTTGGGAGCGCCACCGCGTTGACGGAAGTGGCCTCGGAAGTTGGCGACACGGACATGGAGCTGGGCCTGCTGCGCATGACAGGGCCGAAGCTCCAGGCAGCTCAGTTCGGGACGCTCCTCTTGGCCACCTGGGTGGACTTCCTGCACCTCGCGGACGCCGTGCTTCGTCACTGCCCCATGTGCAGCGCTGAGAAGCTCTTCGTGGACCTTCATCGCGTGCAGGGGTTGATGGAGCCCACGCTGACGGACCTTGCCTCACTGGACCCGGAGCGGGTGGAGGCGGCAACCACCGCGATGCCCGAGCTGATGGGGAAGCTGACGCGTGAATTCGACACGCTCCATCGGGAGACCCGCGAGACCCTGAAGCTTGGCGGGCAGGTCATCGCGGCGATGCAGGCGGTGGAGATGGTCACGATGATCTCCACGATGAAAATGGCCCTGCCACGCGTGCCGCCCTCGGCTCCCGCGACGCTTGGCGTGGGCCTCGTGATGAGCTCGGGTGGAGTCGTGGTGGGCTCGCGGATGGTGGTCTCCGCCGAGTGGGTGGAGATGATGCGAAGGCTCGTGCAGGCGGGCGTCATCTCCGTTCCTGCCGTCGGCGCGGCCGTCCTCATTCAGGGCGGACAGGTCACGATGATGGCCCAGGCGCACCAGGGCTTGCCCAAGGGCGTGCTCGAAGCGCTGGGGGACAGCCCCGAGGTGCGCGGCATGCAGGTGACGGGCAGAGCGGGGGCGGGCATGTCGGACGCTCCGAAACACCACGTGATGCCGCAGGAGCACCGCGAGTGGTTCGAGCAGCGCGGCTTCAAGGGCGACATGGACATCGACAACTTCTGCGTCCGGATGGAGCAGGCTGATCATGAGGCGATTCACGGCGGGGGGAACTGGAAGCTGGGACGCACATGGCCCGGCGAGTGGAACAGGATGATTATGAAGGCCCTGGGCGATGCCGAGATTGCCACTGGTCGAACTCTGACGCGGAACGAGATCCTGACTCTCGTCGCGAAGAGCATGCGGGACTATAGGATCCCGATGAGCTTCATTCGTGGGAGAGGACGATGAGCGACGGAGGTGCATGGCAGGGCAACATCAAGGCGCGCCTGTACGAACGGGTCCGTGAGCGAGGCTACGACTCACTGACCGCCTTTGCCGATGCGCGCCCTGCCGTTCCGCTGTACGTCCTGGCCGACGAGCTGGGCAACGACGTTGCTGCGGTGCAGGTGTTGAGCGGCTTGCTGTACGAGGCGGAGCAGCACAAGCGGGTCACGCGCTTCGTTCGCGACGTGCTCGTGCGCGAAGTCGCCGAGGGACTCCCCAACGGTTGGCCGCCCATCTTGGACGACGCAAGCCGCTTCGAGGTTGCAATGACGCTTGGGCGCTGGTCTGCGTACACCCCAGAAACCCATGAAGAGCGCGTGCGGCAGGTGCGCGATGTGCTCCTCGCCAGTCCCCCACCTCCCGGCTGGCGCCCGCTCAGTCCTGACGACGAACTGCTTCGGACGCTCCTTCCCGACGAGGAAGCCTGACTGGAAGCGGTGGCCCTTCAAGCCACGGTGAGGGGCCGCCGTGTGCCCCCAGTGTGCCCCTCCAGCGTGGTTCAGCCGGGCACTCCGGGGGACAGCATGGGACGGGGTGGGATGATGAACCCGAGGGGAATCAAGGCGACAGGGGGTAACAGCGCGTCCTACCTGGAGTTCCCATCACCTTTGCCCACGGGTTCAAGTCCCGTACTCCTCCGCTGGCTCGACGCAGCCGACCTTCCCCCTGGGTAGCAGTGCAGGGCCTGCGGGTGCCGGGCTGAATGTCAGACGTGTGTCCTTTGCTCTCCTCGGAGGTGTCACTCCCAGGGGGCGTGGATGCGAATGACGCGCAGTGGGGCTGTCTGGCTGTGGCTGCTGTTGCCGGTGGCCGCATGGGCCGAGGACGTCCCGGAGGTGCCGCCCGAGGAGGAGGAACGGCGCCCCCGGGACGAGGCCTGGCGCAACCTGCTGCGCGTGGAGGCGACGACGCTGTCCTTCCTGCCGCGCGCAGGGATGGGCACGGACGAGGGCTTCCTCCAGGTGGAGCCGACCCTCATTCTCGACGGAGGCGCGGAGTTCGGCCTCAACCTGGGCACGCCCGTGCGGTTGCGCCTCTGGGGTGGTGGAGGGACCGAGGGCTTCGTGCGACGCGAGGACTGGGACAGCCTCTCGGACTTCGGGCAGGTGGTGCGCGGCCTCAAGCTGGGCTCGGGCGCGGCGCCCGTGGGTGTCTGGTTCGGCGCGCTGGAGTCCTACAGCCTGCTGTCCGCGCACCTCGTGCGGCGCTACTCCAACCGAAGCAATCCCGACTACCACCCGGCGGGCGGCTTCCTCACGGGCTCGCTGGGGCCCCTCTATACGCAGGCGTTCGCCTCGGACGTGCTGGGCGCGCGCCTCATGGGGGCGGAAGTCGCGTTGGACCTGGAGCACGTCCTCTTCGGCCAGCCCCACGCGCAGGGCCGCTACACGCTGGCACTGTCAGCGGTGCATGACTGGGGGGAGGCGGGAGGTCGCGCGCCTCCGGTGACGCTGGCGCACCTGGACACAACCGCCGTGGTGGTGGTGCGGCAGGGCTTCGAGGCCCACCTGCTTGCCGGTTGGGGAGGACGGCCCGGTGCGGGCGGCGCATGGGGGGCGGTGGTAGGCGCTGGCGCGGATGCGGTGACACCCACGTTGGACATGCGGCTGCGGCTGGAGGTGCGCAGGCAGCATGGTGGCTTCCGACAGGGATACTTCGGCCCGGACTACGAGTTGGCGCGCTTCAAAGCGGCGGGGCCGGAGGGAGTGCCACTGGCGGAGGCCCACTTCCCGGATGGGACTTCCGCCTATGGCGAGGCGGAGGTGGGCTGGGACGCGGTCCGCTACGGCGGCCTCTCCAAGCACCTGAAGCTGTCGTTGGGAGTGGAGGCCTTCAACTGGGGCCGCTTCGACGTGGACGGGCGCGTGGCGGTGCAGCTCTTTGACCGCTCCGTGGAAGTCGCCTTGAAGGGTCTCGCCGTGGGAACGGGACAGCCTGGAGCGCGCTACCTGGGCGCGGCGGAAGCGCGCTGGCGATTGCTGGGCGGGAAGCTCTACGCGATGGGGACGGGCGGCACGCTGCTGTTCCCCACGCCAGAAGGGATGCTGCGGCCGGGGGCGTTCGCCTCGGTGGGCCTGGGGGTGGACAATGCGCGCTGACGTCCTTTTGCTGGCCCTGGTTCTGATGGCCACGGGATGCGCCTCCGTGTCACAAGCGCCTGGGCGTGGCCGAAGCTTGAGCTACGCACCGCGAGAAGCCTCCTCGCCCGCCTGGGTGGACCCCCCGAGCGATGAGTCCCCGCGCGCCCAGACCTTCCTCCCGCGCGCTCTTGCTGGGCCCGAGCAACGGCTCCTGCGCCGCCAGCAGCCGCGTGACGACGTGACCGCCGTGGGAGGCGGCGCTGTCGGGGGCGGGGGCCGGAGCAATGCATTGACGCGGCAGGCAGTCCTCGACGCGACGAAAGACGTGAAGGGCTCCCTGACCCGCGTCGAGGCCGCGTTCAGCAAGCTGGCGGCCCGTCCTCCGGACCCCTGGGGCTGGAGTCTCACTGGCGTCTTCACGCGCTACCTCGACCAGGGCTCCAAGCAGGTGACGTGGCTTCATGGCGCGCTTGGGAGCGCCACCGCGTTGACGGAAGTGGCCTCGGAAGTTGGCGACACGGACATGGAGCTGGGCCTGCTGCGCATGACAGGGCCGAAGCTCCAGGCGGCTCAGTTCGGGACGCTCCTCTTGGCCACCTGGGTGGACTTCCTGCACCTTGCGGACGCCGTGCTTCGCCACTGCCCCATGTGCAGCGCCGAGAAGCTCTTCGTGGACCTTCATCGCGTGCAGGGGTTGATGGAGCCCACGCTGACGGACCTCGCCTCACTGGACCCGGAGCGGGTGGAGGCGGCGACAACCGCGATGCCCGAGCTGATGGGGAAGCTGACGCGTGAATTCGACACGCTCCATCGGGAGACCCGCGAGACCCTGAAGCTTGGCGGGCAGGTCATCGCGGCGATGCAGGCGGTGGAGATGGTCACGATGATCTCCACGATGAAAATGGCCCTGCCACGCGTACCGCCCTCGGCCCCTGCGACGCTCGGCGTGGGACTGGCAATGAGTTCGGGTGGAGTGATGGCGGGCTCGCGGATTGTCGTCTCCGCTGAGTGGGTGGAGATGATGCGAAGGCTCGTGCAGGCGGGCGTCATCTCCGTGCCTGCCGTCGGCGCGGCCGTCCTCATTCAGGGCGGACAGGTCACGATGATGGCCCAGGCGCACCAGGGCTTGCCCAAGGGCGTGCTCGAAGCGCTGGGAGACAGCCCCGAGGTGCGCGGCATGCAGGTGACGGGCAGAGCGGGGGCGGGCATGTCGGATGCTCCCAAGCACCATGTGCTGCCGCAGGAGCACCGCGAGTGGTTCGAGCGGCGCGGCTTCAAGGGCGACATGGACATCGACAACTTCTGCGTCCGATTGGAGCAGGCCCACCACGAGGCCATTCACGGTGGGGGGAATTGGAAGCTGGGGCGTGCATGGCCCGGCGAGTGGAATCGGCTGATCATGGAGGCTCTGCACGAAGCTGAGATCACGGCAGGTCGGAGGTTGACGCGGAATCAGGTCCTGGACATCGTCGTGGAGCGTATGAAGGTCTACAGAGTCCCAATCACGTTCACGAAAGGGAGGAGCCGATGATCGACGGACGTTCATGGCGGGAGAACTGGAAGGCCCGCTTGTATGAGCGCGTCCGCGAGCGGGGCTACGATTCACTCACGGCTTTTGCCGAGGCCCGACCCACTGCATCATTGGTGGCACTGGCCGAGGAGCTCGGTCCTGACGACGTTGCCGGAATTCAGGTGTACGATGGATTGGTAGTTGAAGCGGTGCGAAGCAAGCAAGTGACCCGATTGGTGCGTGGCCAACTTGTGCGCGAGTTGTGGGGAAGCATCCCTGAGGGTTGGCCGGCCGTGTTGGATGACGACAACCGCTTCAAGGTTGCCAAGGCACTTGGCCCCTGGATTGCCTATACCCCAGACACTCATAAAGAGCGCGCACGCCAATGCAGGACGTCGCTCCTCGCCAATCCGCCCCCTGCTGGCTGGCGCCCGCTCGGTCCTGACGACGAACTGCTCCGGACGCTCCTTCCCGACGAGGAGGTCTGAACGCAGATGGTGGCCCCGATAGTTGGCGAGGCGGGGCTCCACATTGCCACTTCGTCCCGCAGGACTTCACGAAGGAGAGCAGTCGATGACCGATGGACGTTCGTGGCAGGGAAGCTGGAAGGCACGCCTGTACGAACGGGTCCGAGAGCGAGGCTACGACTCACTGACCGCCTTTGCCGATGCGCGCCCTGCCGTCCCGTTGCATAGACTGGCCAACGAGCTTGGTGAAGACGATGTCGCTGCGGTGCAGGTGTTCAGCGGGTTGCTCGCTGAGGCAGAGCAGAGTCTGCGGGTCACACGTCTTGTGCGCGATGTGCTCGTGCGTGAGCTGTCCGACGACTTCCCCGACGGATGGCCGGCCGTGATGGACGACGACGCCCGTATGGATGTTGCCATAGCGCTCGGTCGCTGGAGTGGTTACACGCCGGAAACCCATCAGGAGCGCGTTGATCGGGCCAGCGATGTGCTCCTCTCCAGTCCACCACCTCCCGGCTGGCGCCCGCTCAATCCTGACGACGAGCTTCTTCGGACACTTCTTCCCGACGAGGAAGCCTGACCGGAAGCGGAGCCCCTTCATCGCCACAAACGGGTGACAGTTCGAGGCGCGAGCCGTGTTCCACGCACGGATGCCTGTCTTTGTCGCACCAGCACCTGGGCCGGCAGGTGTCGCATCCTCCTGAAGGAGCTGCCCCCCATGCGTGGCCTCACCGTCGCCCTCGCACTGACCCTGGCCCTGTCCGCATCGCCCGCCACCGCGGACACGGTGCCCTCCCTCCCCGAACCCACCGGCCGCCAGCCAGTCGGCACCACCTCCCTGTATCTGAAGGACACCTCGCGCCCCGACCCATGGGTGCCGTCGGTGAACTCCCGGGAGTTGATGGTCTCCCTCTTCTACCCGGCGATCTGGTCGCACGGTCCGAAGACCCAGTACATGACCCCGGCCGAGTCGGCGGCGCTCCTCGCGGACAGCGGCATCCCCGACGTGCAACCCGACCTGCTGAGCACGACGCGGACCCACTCCGTCCGCAACGCGTGGCCGGCGGGGCGCCCGCGCAGCCTGCCGCTGGTCGTGCTGTCGCCGGGCTACAGAAAGCCCCGTGCCACGCTCAGCTCACTGGCCGAGGACCTGGCGAGCCACGGCTACGTCGTGGCGGTGGTCGACCACACCCATGAGAGCGTCGGCACCAGCTTCCCCGACGGGCGCGTCGAAGGGTGTGCCTCGTGCGACCTCCCGCACGACCTGGCGTTCTGGCAGAAGCTGGAGCAGGGCCGGGCCGCCGACGTGTCGTTCGTGCTGGACGCGCTGCTGTCCTGGCCTCACGCGAAGTGGCTCGGCGCCTACCTGATCGACCCGTCCCGCATCGGGATGGCCGGCCACTCCGTGGGTGGCGCGAGCACCCTCCCCACCATGGTCAACGACTCCCGCATCAAGGCCGGAATCGACCTCGACGGCGACACGGACATCCCGCTCCTCGCCCCCGGACTGTCCCGGCCGTTCATGTTCCTGAGCCACCAGCTCACGCCCATTCCGTGCCAGCCTGGCGTGAACACACCCTGGGAACGGGACTGGCAGCAGCTGACCGGGTGGAAGCGCTGGCTCGAGGTGGCGGGCACGGTGCACGCGTCGTTCACCGACATCGGGCTGTTCGCGGACCAGCTCGGCCTCGACATCGGCGCGAGCACCACCGCGGAGCGCACCCAGGCCATCTCACGCCCCTCAAGGGCAGATCCATCTCCTGTTCGAGCAGCTGCACGTGGCGGTCCTGCAGGTGCTGCCGTCGGACCAGGAGCACGTCGTCGTGCCACCACCATTCCCGCAGTTCGTCCAGTTCAGGGCGTCGCAATCCGGCGCGATGCACGTACAGCTCCCGTCGGAGCACACCGCCGCTTCGGAGGTGCCCACGGGCGCCTCGGCCGTCGCAGGGCTTGATTCGGGAGCCCCACCACAGGCCGCCAACAGCAGAGCGGAGGACAGCAAGGACCACAGCGCGGACTTCTTCAGTTGAAACCGCATGGCGTCACGCTCCTCTTCATGGAGTGGCATTGCTGCTTGAAACGCTGAAAGCCTACCACGCAATGAAGTAGCGCGGCTCAATGGCAGGCTCCGCCGCTCCCTGCATCTTCTTTCCCGCAATGGCCATCACCGCGCCCGGGAGGGTGAACATCAGGTGCAGCACGCCTGGTGGCTTGAGCACCATCTGCCCTGCTCGCGTCTGTCCTGCCTGCACCCGGTCCACCTCGGGCTGACGCTCGTCCTGGATCCGCTGGAAGACCACGGCATCCAGCGGCCGGTCCTCGCGAAGGGCGTCCAGCAGGTGGTTGGCGGCCACGAACGTGTCCTTGATTGCCAGGTTCAAGCCCTGCCCCCGCTTCAGCAGCGCGGCGAAGAGCCCTGCCCGCTCCAGCGCTTCGACGACCGGCGCTTGCAGGAGCTCCCCACGGAACTCACGCTCGAAGTCTCAGAACGCGACTTGAAACCGGGACATCACGACGTTCTCCGCTTCCCGGTCGCCTTCCAGTGCCCCGCCCACGTACTTCGTGTGGTGGTAGTTCAGCGCGACGCGCACCCGCCGGTTGACGGCGAAGAGGGTCGCGACGCCGAAGCCCCGGGCCTGGCTCACGGAGCGCGTGGGGTCCGCGAACACGGGGAATGCGTCGTCGTCCATGTCCAGGCCCTGGTAGCGCACGGAGAGCTCCAGCGCGCCGCCCTTGCCCGTCTTGGGGTCGAAGGGACGGTGGGGCTTGGGGCCCGTGAAGGACGCGTCCCCGCCCAGCACATACGACGCGTACGCCTGCCACGCGTGGTTGCGCAGGCGCGCGCGCTGGCCACCGATGCTCACCTCCTGTGACGACAGGACGTACTCCGCGAGGAGCCCCACCGGGCCCCAGTAGAAGTGGCCCTGGGGCGACAGGCGCACGTGTTCGCCGTCCGCGACGACGGTCGGTCCGGTGGTCCCGTTGTTCAGGAAGCTGAAGATGATCTCCTGGCCGGTGCTGCGCTGCGGCCCCAGGCCGGTCGTGGAGGTGTTGGTGGACGGCGTGCCGAACTGGAGGCCCCGGGTGACGGCGACGCCCAGGCCCAGGCCCTGGAGCGCGGAGTTCGTATCGCCCTTGAAGGGCTGGGCGAAGACGCGGGCCACCAGGTCGAAGCTGTCATCCGTGTTGACGTCGAGGCTGGCGCCGTCGGGATCGCCGTTGACCACCGCGAACGCATAGCTGAGGCGCCCCCCGGCGATGTCGCCGTGCAGCTGCAGGCCCGCGTCGCGGACGGGGACCAGGCCGAAGGTGAGCGAGCGTTCGATGAAGGGGACGTCCGTGTTGGCCTGGAGCAGCTCCAGCCCGAAGGGCGTCTTGAAGCGGCCTGCGCGCAGGCGGAGCCACTCGACGGGGCGCAGGTCGATGTACGCGTCCTGGATGAGCGGCTGATTGACGCCGAAGTCCGGCATGAGCCGGAAGTCCACGAAGCCGAACAGCGTCCCGTCCAGGAAGGGGCGCAGGCGGCGGATGAGGAACGTGTTGTTGGCGCTCCGGTCCGAGTCCGCCAGGTAGAAGCGGCCGTCCGCCTGGAGCTGGCCGCGGATCTTCAGCACGAAGGCCTTGTCGGCGGAGGAGAGGATGTAGCCCTCCTCGGAGACCTGGACGCTGGGGGGCTCCGGGGCCTTTTCGGGCTCGGTCGCCTGGGCGCGGGCCTGGGGCGCGGCGAGCAACAGCCCCAGGGTGGCGAGGTGGGCGGCGGAGAAGGCGGACACGCGGGACCTTTCAGGCGGGGGGCGCCAGGGCTGGAGGGGGCAACGGGCGAGCACCCTCCCTGCGTGCAAGTGTGCTGTCAAGCGAGCTTTCGCCGGTGCGGTCTCCGCTCAACGGTCAGGACGCGACCTTGGAAATGCTGTTTGTTGTTGCCTGACAGGCCACTGTGGCCTTCCAGGCAACGACAGACACCCATCAACTTGAAGAAACTTCACATGGAGTCATGGCGATAAAGGTTTGTCGCAGCCCGCGCCCCGCGGCTCGACATGCCGAGGCCTGGAAATGCCAGTGTTTCATGGAGCCCGCTGGATCGCGTTGTGCCTGCTCACGTTCGTTCTCGCCTGCGGTTCCACCGAACCCGATCCGACGCCTGGGGAGGATGACGACAGCGACAAGGTCGCGGCGCTCACCCTCTCGCCGAACGGGGCGACGCTCCTGGTGGGCGAAACGCTGACCCTGGCCGCCCATGCGCTCGACAACAGCGGCCACGTGCTCAACAACGTCCAGGTGACCTGGTCCTCCCAGCTGCCCACGTACGCCACGGTGACCGACGGCCGGGTCACAGGCGTGGCCCCCGGCGGCTCGGTCATCACCGCCAAGGTGGGGGCGGTGAGCACGACGCTGACGGTGGTCGTGATGCCGGACGACCCATCCCGGCCGTCGAGCGACGAGGTCCTGGCGTCCGCCCATGAGGCAGGCCTCATCAACGATGAAGAGCTGCTGGCCTACCGGGTGTACGCCGCGTTCAGCGATCCCCGGCTGCCCCTCCAGTACAAGGCCCGCGTCGATCCGGGCTTCGACGTCACCCCGCTCGAAGAACTTCGCGAGCGCTTCGACGACCTCTCCGCGCCGATGCAGGATGCGCTCGGGATGTACATGCTGCGCCCGGATGACCCGGGGAGCTGGCTCAACACGCCCCTGCCCGACGCCCGGCTGAGCAGCATGAAGCGGCCCGCCTGCAGGGCCAGCTCCGACAGGTGGTACTCCCCTTCGCCGTCCTACGCGAAGGTGAAGGTCTGGTTCGAGCTCGCCTTCCCGAGTCAGCGCGATCAGGCCATCTTCCTCGACAGGGCGATAGAGAGTGAGATCTGGCCGAAGCTGATGGCGCTGGGGCTCAAGGAGCCCCTCACCGACGAGGCCTACGTCGGCTGCAACGGAGGAAGCGCCCACCTCGACATCTACCTGTCCCGCAACATGACCGGCCAGCGGGGCTCGACCGTCCCGGAAGGCTTGGACAACACGCAGGCCGCCACCTTCATCCTGGTGTCGGATGGGCTCACCAAGGACGAGCTCAAGAGCGCGGTCGCCCACGAGCTGATGCACGCCATCCAGTGGTCCTACAAGACGAAGGGCCCGCAGCCCCAATACGGATGGATCCGCGATGCGACCGCGAACTGGGCCATCGACCAGGTGTTTGGGCAGGCGCCGCAGCTCGAGCACGACTACGCCGACTGCTTCATGCGCACCCCGGACCTGTCCCTGGAGGACCGCTCCCCGGGCCACTGCACCTCGGCGGCGGCGGGCAAGCTGGCCGGACGCGACTACGGCGCCTACCTGTTCTTCCAATACCTGGCGAAGAAGCACGGCCCGAACGTCGTGGTGGCGGCGCTGGAGAAGCTGACCACGGAGACCTCCAGCCTCACCGCGGTGGACTCCGTCGTCCCCGGCAAGCTGGAGAAGACGTGGCCGGAGTTCGCGAAGGTGCTCTGGAACCAGGCGCCCATCGACGCCAAGGCGGAGTCCTTCGCGAAGTGGGACCAGCTCAAGGAGAAGGTGAAAGTCCACGCGCTCAAAGGCGACCTGGCCGGCGCGCCCGAGCACAAGGAAGAGCTCCACGACGAGCTGAAGAACCTGTCCAACCACTACGAGCACTTCACGTTCAGCGACCCGAACACGCGCTCCCTGCTCTTCCACAACGGGTGGTTCAAGAACATCACCGAGTCGAAGGATCCGGTGAAGGTGCTCGCGCTCTGGAACGACGCGAGCGGGGCGTGGCACGAGGAGGACTGGAGCGACTACGAGTACGTGGGCCTCTGCCGTGACCTGAAGTCGCAGCGGGCACAGGACCTGATCATCATCACCAGCAACGCGAAGTTCGAGCCCAACGGCGGCGGGAGCCTGAAGGCGGCGAAGACGCCCTACCTCAAGCGCAGCAACCTGGGCTGCTGGAAGTACAAGGGCACCTCGAAGGCGGTCCTGATGGGGGCGGGCTGGTCAGGCCGGGGAAAAGTCCTCGACGCGAACCTGGAGTACCAGGTGCTGGGAGCCTTCGCGGCCTCGGACTACGAACATCCAAGCCTCCCGCACACGAAGCGGCTGGGAGCCTTCATGATCATGCCGGTCAGCGGCGACTTCACGCTCGACGTCGACTACAACTTCGGAGGCTGCCGGTACACACACGGGCCCACGAAGTACGCGCTGGTCGCGTCTGGAGGGGTGATGTTGATGAACCCCTTCAACGAGTTGAAGTCACCGGATCCCGACACCCAGGACTGGCTGTCGCACGCGTCGCGCTCGTACACGTCGGCGATTGGTGATGGACGCATCGTGGACATCGCCGTCAGCGGCAGCCCGGACTGCCGGGGGCCGGAGAAGGATGCCCCCGGGAACATCCTCTTCACGGACTCGGGCTCACCGCCGCTCGCGAAGCCCAATGGCGAGCTGTCCGGGACGTTCCTCTACTCGGACACCACCTACACCTGGACGCTGCAGCCGCAGCTCGAACCCTGAGGCGGGTGTCCTTCGGGTTTACGCGTCCCGAGCGCGCGTGAGACAAGGCCCCATGCCCGACTGGAAGCGGTTGCAGCAGCTCAACGGTGGGGATCCCATCTGGTACTCGGATCCCCAGCTCGACACGAAGGACGAGGTCTGGTTCTACAACCAGGGCGGTGCCCTGCGCGTCTGGAGCGAGGGCACGCTCACCCGGGAGGACCCGAACGTCTTCAAGGGGCTCGCGCCCGTCGAGCGGCGGCACACCCTGTACCGGCTCAGCACCCTGCTCCACGTCGATGTCGAGGTGCGTGGCGCGCAGTCGCTCGTCTGCCGCGGGACGCTGAACGGCGCGCACCTCGTCTCCCGCATCGAGACCTCCCGCGTCGAAGCCCTGCTGGCGCGCTACCGCAAGCTGGGCTTCAAGGACGGCGCGCCGTGGAACGCGACGAAGAAGCTCGTGACGCGCCGCCAGTATCACCGGGCTCCGGACAGGTACTGGGAGGTCCGCGTGGACGGCGAGCATGTCTTCGAGGATTACTCGGAGCAGACGACCCTCGGGAGCCGTGAAGCCGCCCTGGCCCGGGCCGAGCAGCGCGTTCGAGCCAAGGAGAAGGCGGGCTTCGTGCTCCGGAACATCGAGCTCACTGAAGCCAGGTTCTCCAATCCGGAGCCCAAGCCCGCCCCCAGCGCGCCCAGGCGTGCGCCCCTGCCCAAGGGGCCCTCCTTCCCGAAGCCCCAGGACGCCTTCGAGGCTGTCGACGTGGCCATCTCGATGCTGAAGGACCTGCACGAGCGTTTCCCCACGGGTCACTTCGTCGCGGAGCAGCTCGACGCCCAGAAGGAGAAGAAGCGCATCGGCACGGCCGAGGAGCATGTGTCCTTCTTCAAGCGCATGCACAAGGCGCGCATCGGTCGTTGGAGGACGGCGAAGCCGGGCAAGCCGAAGAAGCGCGAGTCCAGCTGGGACTACTTCCTGCGCGTGTATGGCTCCATCACCTGGATTGTCGGCAGCGGTGCCGACCAGGACCTGCCCATGTTCCTGTGCGGCAACGTCACCGGCGGTGGCTGGAGCTGCCTGGAGGTGGCGGAGGACCTCTACGCGATGGAGGACCTCGTCGAAGCCACCGGCAACCCGGACCTGGAGGACCTCCTCGTGTTCCACGGAGGGTGGCACACCTCCAGGTCCTTCGCGTTCGACCCCTGCGTGGAATCCGCCACGGGTGAGCTGGCCATCATCCCGTTCGACGAGGGCCTGGAGAAGCTCCCCAGGCCCATGAAGCGCGAGCGCGTGCAGCCCTTCGGCCTGTGGCTCCACAAGCGCGTCACCCAGCTCGTGCGCATCGCGGAGCGGAACCTGCGCGAGGCGCTGTGAGCCACTGACGCCCGAAGACCCGCTCAAGGGCTACGGCGTGACATCGGAGATGCTGTACGTGAATTCCGTGTCGTAATAGGTGACGTAGACACCGAACCCCTGGAGGCGACGAAGCGAGAGGAAGTAGCGCGCGGTGGAAGGCGCCGTGAACTCGGCAACCAGACGCAAGGTATCGGGGTCCTCGAGGTCCTTCCCGAGGACGGTGCCCTGGGCATCCAGCACCGTCGTGGAGGGATAGAAGGAGAATCCGTTCGAGGTCACCCGGTACGTGTGACCTTCCACGAGGTCCACCGCGAGCACGTCCACATCACCCTCGGGCCAGAAGTTCACGTCGGTCGTCGAGGGCACCGTCACCACCGTGGCCTCTGGCGGCGCATCCGGATGCTCGTCCACTCCGTCGTCCGCCGCCTGGCAGCTATAGCCCCCCATATACCGACCGTCCGCCCAGGTGAAGACACGCAGGAAGAGGTCCTCTCCGGTGTCGTTCTCGGCGGACAGTGCTCTCTCCCCGCGCCTGTGCAGATATGAATGCGTGTTGAGCACGGTGCCATCCGCCCTCACCATCTGCGTTCTCGGGCCCATGCCGCTCCCTCCGGGGATGAAGTAGCAGACCACCGCCAGGATGTGCCCCTTTGGAATGGAGAACCGGAAGACATCCACGTCATCCACGTCGTTCAAGACGCCGGTGAAGCGCGACGGGACCTCCTTGAAAATGGCGTCCTGCACCGTGTTGGGCTCGGTGTCCTCGGTCTCGGAGAAGTCAAAGGTATACCGGCCGACCTGGACCTGCGACGGGAGGGACGCACCCACGTCCACGATGGCGGTTTCGTCCACCTCCGCCCGCCAGGACACGTAGGTGCGATCGGAAGTCGCGGCGGGCGGGAGGGGCTCCAGCGTGCCCGGATCGAGCCTCCGTACCTCGCATCCAAGCAGGGTGTCCCCCTGGCAGCTGAACCGGTAGAAGTATCCGGCCTTCGTGGCCAGCTCGTAGCGGACCCGCTGCCCCTCCTCCGTCAGCTCCCCTTCTCCGTGCGTCCCGGGACTCATCGGGCTCTGCTTGACGTCGTCCGGAATTGGAGCGTCGTCCGGAATTGGCTCGGGCTTCGCCGGGTCCTTTTCGCAGGACGCCAGCAGCAACCCTCCCATCAGCAGGGACAGCGCTCGGTACCGCAGGAAGGATGTCTTCGTTTTCATGACGGCCTCGCCTTTCATCGGTTGCTCTTGGGTTTCTTGCAGCGCGGTCTCGAGGATTTCCTGGTGGATGTTCCGCCCCCCAGGGGCGGAATGGCCACCCGGCTTGATCAGACACGGGGGAGCTGGCCATCCTCCCGTTCGACGAGGGCTACGGCGTGACATCAGAGATGCTGTATGTGAATTCCTTATCAAAGTAGTAGACGTAGGTACCGAACCCCTGGAGGCGACGAAGCGAGAGGAAGTAGCGCGCGGTGGAAGGCACCGTGAACTCAGCCTTCAGACTCAAGGAGTCGGGGTCCTCGATGTCCTTCGCGAGGACGGTGCCCTGGGCATCCAGCACCGTCGTGGAGGGATAGAAGGAGAATCCGTCTGAGTTCACCTGGTACGTGTGACCTCCCACGAGGTCCACCGCGAGCACGTCCACATCACCCTCGGGCCAGAACTTCACGGGGGTCGTCGAGGGCACCGTCACCACCGTGGCCTCTGGCTGCGCATTTGGATGATCGTCCACTCCGTCGTCCGTCGCCTTGCAGCCATAGTCCCCCACATCCACACCTCCCACCTGGGAGGAGACACGCAGGAAGAGGTCTTCTCCGGTGTCGTTCTCGGCGGACAGCGCTGACTCCCCGTACCTGTGCAAATATCGATACTTGTTGAGCACGGTGCCATCCGCCCTCACGATCTCCGTGTCGGGGCCTGAGCTGGCCGACTTGGTGTAGCAAAACACCGCCAGGATGTGCCCCTTTGGAATGGAGAACCGGAAGACATCCACGTCATCCGCAGCGTTCAAGACGCCGGTGAAGTCCGACGGGGCCTCCTTGGAAATGGCGTCCTGCACCGTGTTGGGCTCGGCGTCCTCGGTTTCGGAGAAGTCAAAGGTATACCGGCCGACCTGGACCTGCGAATTGATGCGCGCACTCACGTCCATGATGGCGGTTTCGTCCACCTCCGCACGCCAGGTCACGTAGGTGCGATCGGAAGTCGCGGCGGGCGGGAGGGGCTCCAGCGTGCCCGGATCGAGCCTCCGCACCTGGCATTCAGGCAGGGTGTCCCCCTGGCAGCTGAACCGGTAATAGTGTCCGGCCTTCGTGGCCAGTTCGTAGCGGACCCGCTGCCCCTCCTCCGTCAGCTCGCCTGCGCCGTGCGCCCCGGGATTCATCACTAACGACCCGGCGTCCGGAACTGGCTCAGGCTTCGCCGGGTCCTTTTCGCAGGATGTCAGCAGCAACCCTCCCATCAGCAGGGACAGCGCTCGGTAGTGTCGAAACGAGGTCTTCGTTTTCATGACGCCTTCGCCTTTCATCGGTTGCCATCGGGATCCTTGCATCATCTTCCATGTATTGGATTCTTCAAGGCATGCCCCCCTTTAGTCGCATTGCCCTTTGCGTCACCGGACTCCTGCTCTCCCTGGCCGCCTGTACCGCTCGGTCCTCCGGCTCCGTCCAATTCGCGGCCTCCGTCCAGCAGGCCCTCTCTGTGCAGGAGGTCACTCGCGTCAAGGTAACCCTCTCCACGGCGGAGATGCCGCCCCGCGTCGTCGACCTGGGCCGCTCCAACGGCTCCTGGGGCGGACTCATCGGTGACATCCCCGCTGGCGCCAATCACGCCTTCCTTGCCGAGGCCTTCGACGCCTCCGGCACCCTGCGGTTCCAGGGCCAGACTTCCGGCGTCACCATTGCCGCCAACCAGACCACCACCGTGGTCATCACCCTCCAGGAGCTTGCCCCACCCGCTCCGTATGCCAATGAAGCCCCTCTCATTGACTCCGTCGTCGCCTCCACCACCACGGTCCAGGCTGGCGGTTCACTCTCGCTGACCGCGACGGCGCATGATCCCAACATCGGGGACGCCCTCGCGTTTGCGTGGACGGCCTCCAGCGGCACCTTCTCCGCTCCCACGGACGGCACCTCCTCTTGGACGGCGCCTTCCTCCCCTGGGATCCAAACCCTTGTCTTCACCGTGACGGACTCTCAAGGAGCCGCCGCCTCCATCTCCCTCGCCGTCAACGTCGTCTCCGGCGCCTCCACCGGCGACGCGGCCATCGACGTCTCCTTCAACCTCTGGCCGGCGGTCTCCAGGATCTCGGCCTCGCTCAGCCGGATGGATGCGGGGCAGTCCACCGTCGTCTCCGCGAATGCCTCGGATGCGGACGGCGATGCACTCTCCTACCAGTGGGCCGCGACCTGCCCTGGGACCTGGACGGATGCGACTTCCAGGACCGCGTCCTTCGTCCCTTCCTCCATTCCAGCCAGCGCATGCAATAACTGCCGGCTCACCGTCACGGTGCAAGACAACCGGGGTGGGCAGACCACGGGCTCGCTCAACCTCTGCGTCGCGGCCTCATCCCCCGAGCGCTTCGCCCCACTCTTCACCCACTTCTACCAGTCCTCCACCTCCGCCGCTCCGGGCCAGACGGTGACCTTGGACGTCGCGGCCATGGACCCGCAGACCCGCCCCATGACGTTTGCCTGGACCGCCAACATGGGCTCGCTGTCCGCGGGACAGAGCACCGCCCATACCAGCCAGGTCGCATGGACAGCGCCCTCCTGCGCGGTGACGGGCCCGCCCCCCTCCATCACCGTGGTCGTCACCAATGACTACGGCCTCGTGGCCTCCAAGTCCTTCACCCTCACCGGCCTGCGGACGTGCGTGACCGGCTGGTCCTTCGCGGGCCCCATGGCCACGGGTCGCTACAATCACACCGCCACCCTGCTCGCCTCCGGCAAGGTGCTCGTCGCAGCGGGTTACAACGGCGACACCTCCTCGGAGGTGTACGACCCGGACACCAACAGCTGGTCCTCCGCGGGCCCCATGGCCATGGGCCGCTTCCACCACACCGCCACCCTGCTCGCCTCTGGCAAGGTGCTCGTCACGGGGGGCTACGGCAATGGCAGCGCCCTGAGCTCCGTGGAGCTGTATGACCCGGCCACTGGCGCCTGGACCTCCGTGGAACCCATGGCCACGGCCCGCTACCAGCACACCGCCGTCCTGCTCCCCTCCGGCAAGGTGCTCGTCACGGGGGGCGTCAATGGCAGCGCCCTGGCCTCCGCGGAGCTGTATGACCCGGACACCGGCTCCTGGTCCTCCGCGGGCCTCATGACCATGGCCCGCAGCCAGCACACCGCCGTCCTGCTTCCCTCCGGCAAGGTGCTTGTCACGGGGGGCATCAATGGCAGCTCACTGGCCTCCGCGGAGCTGTATGACCCGGCCACCCACGCCTGGACCTCCGCGAGCGCCATGACCACGGCCCGCTACCAGCACAGCGCCACCCTGCTCGCCTCCGGCAAGGTGCTGGTCGCCGGGGGATACACGGGCTACTTCGCCGCCTCGGAGGTGTACGACCCGGCCACCAACGCCTGGTCCTCCGCCGGGACCATGGTCACAGGCCGCGCCCTCCACACCGCCACCTTGCTCACCACTGGCAAGGTATTCGTGACAGGAGGCTTCAACACCTACCTGGACTCCACGGAGCTGTATGACCCGGCGACCCACGTCTGGTCCTCCGCGGGCTCCATGGCCACCGCCCGAAACCAACACACCGCGACCCTGCTCTCCTCTGGCAAGGTGCTCGTTGTCGGCGGGTTCAATGGCGGCGCCCTCTCCCACACGGAGACCTACGCGCCTTGAGCGCGCACCCTCGTCAGTTCGGGGCGTGAGGGCATTTCGAGCTGGGCCTGCACGAGCCGCGTGTAGGCCCCGCCTCGCGCGAGCAGCTCCGCGTGCGTGCCCTGCTCCACGATGCGGCCCTTCTCGATGACGAAGAGGATGTCCGCGCCCACCACGGTGCTCAGCCGGTGGGCGATGGTGACGCGGGTGCAGGAGAGGGATTGCAGTGCTTGCTGCACGCGCCGCTCGGTGACGGCGTCCAGCGCGCTCGTCGCCTCGTCCAAAAGCAGCACCGAGGGCCTTCTCACCAGCGCGCGCGCCAGGGCCAGCCGCTGCCGCTGTCCTCCGGACAGGCTGGACCCCTGGTCTCCCAGGGGCGTGTCGTAGCCCATCGGCAGCGCGAGGATGTCTTCGTGGATGCCCGCGCGCGTCGCCGCGTCCACCACGGCCGCCAGCGGGATGGACGGATCCGCGAAGGCGATGTTGCTGCGCACCGACGCGTTGAACAGCCGCGTCTCCTGCACCACGATGCCCAGCTGCTGGCGCACCGAATCGCTCTCCAGCTCCGTCAGGTCCATCCCGTCGAAGAGCACCCGCCCCGCCTCCGGCCGGTACAACCCCAACAGCACGCGAGCCAGCGTGGACTTGCCTCCGCCGGAGGGGCCGACGATGGCCGCCCACTGGCCCGGGGCGATTCTCAGCGACACGTCCTGCAGGGACGGTGACTCCAGCGCGTCGTAGCGGAAGCGGACCCCCTCCACCGTGATGCCACCCGCCAGCTTCGGCGCGGGCCGCACCTTTCGCGCGTCCTGCTCCGGAGGCGTCTCCAGCAGATCGTCGATGCGCTCCATGTAGCCGCCAGCGAGCTGCAACTGCCCGCCCACCGCGACAAGGGACGCCAGCGGGGACAGCGCGCCCAGCGCCAGCGCGTGCGCCGTCAGCATCGTCCCCAGCGTCAGCTCGCCGCGCAGCACCTGCCACAACCCCGTGCCCAGCAACACCGAGGGCGCGCCCACCTGGAGCCCCGCCGCCAGCGCGTCCACCACGCCCTGGTAGTAGCGCTTGCGCGAGGAGGCATTGAGCTGCCGCGTGTAGAGCTCCTCCCAGTGCCCCACCGACTGTCCCTGCGCGCCCGAGGACTTCAGCACCTCCAGGCCGGACAGCATCTCCACCGTGAAGTCCTGGGACTTCGCCTGCGCGTGCATCTCGCTGGCCAGCAGCTCCTCGCGCCGCCGCCGCGTCAAGAGCAGCACCAGCACCTGCGCCGCCGCCACGGCCCCCACCGCCAGGAGCAGCGGCCGGCTCAGGCCCGCCAGCATCCCCACCGAGGAGAGGATGAGCAGCCCGTCCAGCATCACCGCCAGCGTGGCCGCGCCCAGCGCCTCGCGGATGATGGCCAGGCTGTTGATGCGCATCATCAGGTCGCCCGACGAGCGCTGTTGGAGGAAGGCATACGGCAGCGACAGCAGGTGCCGCACCAGCTGGCCCGCCATGCCCACGTCCAGCTCCATGCGCAGCCGCACCAGCAGGGCCGAGCGCAGCGACGTGGCCAGGACGTGGCAGACCAGCACCAGCCCCACGCCCACGCCCAGTGCCGCCAGCAGGCCCGTGTCCTGCCGTGGCACCACCCGATCCACCGCCATGCCCGTGAGGAAGGGCAGCACCAGCGACAGCATCTGCAGCACCAGCGACACCGCGAAGATGCGCGTCCAGTTGCCCGCGTGCCCGCGCAGCAGCGCTGGCAGGCGGCGCAGCAGGGCCGGCCGCGAGTGGCCCCGCTGGAGCGCGGGCGTAGGCTCGAACAGCAGCGCCACGCCGGTGAAGGCGTCGCGGAATTCGTCCCAGGACAGCCGCCGCCGCCCCAGCGCCGGGTCCACCACGGCCACCCCACCCCGCCATAGCCCGTCGAAGACGACGTAGTGGTTGAACTCCCAGTGGAGGATGGAGCCGCGCTCCAGCACGGGCAGGTCGTCCATGCCCAGGCTCACCCCGCGCGCGTCCAGGCCGAAGCGCCGCGCCGCCTCCACCAGCGCCAGCGCGTGCGCGCCACCGCGCCCTGCCCCCACCACCCCGCGCACCTCCGCCGGCCGCGCCGGGGCGCCATGGTACGCGAGCACCATGGCCAGGCACGTGGGGCCACAGTCCGCCGAGGTGAACTGCTGACGGAACGGCACCCGGCGCCACCGACGCCTCAGCTCACGCAACGCCTCCATGGCTCACCTCCGCCCGCCACGAGCCTGCGCCCACAGCGCGGCCAGCAGCGACTCCGTGCCCACCCGCACTTCGACGGTGCCCGGCGTGCCCGGCGCGTCGCCGCCCGCTGACGAGACCTCGTGCGCCCGGACGAGCACGCCCGACGCCAGACTCCCGAGTCCCCGGCTGAACGTCTCCGGTCTTCGTGTCTCCGTGTCCACCCACTCCACCTCGTAGTCGCGCGGGCCCTGCGCCATCCGTGAGCGCACGCGCAGCCCCGGACGCAGCGCCCCCTGGTGCTGGGCAGGCACGGTGAAGAACAGCCGCGTCCGCAGGGCGCTCCCAGGCGACGGATCCAGGGAAGAGCCCTGGGACAGCGCCTCCACCACCCCCGGGACGCTCACCACGCGGTCCACCGGCACGCGCGTCGCGAAGAGCCCCAGGCCCGCGAGCGCGACCCCCAATGGAAGCGGCAGCCAGCGCACCCAGCGCGGGTGCTCCAGCCGCACCGGCTCCGCGGCGCCTCCGCGCGCATGGCGCTCCAGGGCCTCGCGCCGGAAGGGCGTGCTCCCTTCCTCAGCGGCCATGTCCCGACTCCGGCGGCGGGCGGAAGGACGCGAGCAGCATCCGGTCCCACGCCGGCTCCTCGTCGCTGATGGCCGCAAGCAGCGCGAGCGCGATACCCGCCGAGCCCGTCAGGAAGCTGGCGTTGTCCTCCACCCGGTCCGGGTAGATCTCGCGGGGGAACCACGCCGCGTAGCCACCGACGCCCTCGCCGGGCACGCGCCGCGCCAGCAGCCGCGCGAAGCACTCGCGCGCCTCGCGGCCGAAGGCCTCCTCCCCCGTCAGCCGGTACATGCGATGGAACAGGTGCGCCAGCCCCGCCTCGCCATGGCACAGGCCGCCGTCCATCACCTCGCGCGTCTCCTCGGGCCGGCGCACCGCGCGCAAACCCGTCTCCACGGCCACCTGCTCCCACTCCGCGTTGCCCACGGCCCGCGCGGCCATCAGCAGCGTCGCGGCCACGCCCGGATCCCCGTAGCACCACGCCCCCCGCGCCACCTGGGAGCGCCGCACCTCGTCATCCCCGTAGTAGGCGAAGGCGGACAGCGAGCCCGCCGGTTGCTGCTGCGCGAGCAGCCACCGCACCGCCTCCTCCAGCGCGGGGCCCACCCGCGCCCGGTCGATGCCGTGCGCCCACGCGGCCGCGAGCAGGCCCACCGCGCCCGGGTTGCCGTGCGCCACGCCCAGGTTGTAGCCGCCGTCCTGCGTCTTCTTGCGCGTCGTCGTGGGGATGAGCTCCGGAGGAGTCCGCCACGCCCTTCCTTGCGGCCCCAGCTCCGACACGTCCAGCAGGTGGTGGACGATGCGCTCCAGGCACCGGCGCGCCCGGGCCCCTGGCAGCCGCTCCAGCGCGAAGACGCCCAGCCCCACCAGCCCGGCGATGAGATCGTAGTGCTGCACCCAACGCTCGACGCCCAGGGCCTCCTCCAGCGCCGCCTCCACGTCCTCCAGCGGGTCTTCCTCCGCGCCCAGCTGATCCGGCAGCAGGTGCGCGCCCAGGTGGTGCATCACCCACGCCACCTGGACGAAGCCGCCATGGAGCGCCGGGCGCATCCACCGGCTCCCCACCTCATCCAGCGCCCCGTCCAGGTAGCGCGCCGCGTGCTCCGGATCCTCTCCCCCGGGCCACACGCGAGCCAGGTAGCCGTGCAGCAGCGCCTGGCTCGACAAACGCTCCGCGATGCGCGCGCCCGAGTGGGTGAAGGGCTTGTGAAGCTCGGTGGTGATGGCGCGCACCGTCTCCGCGGCCTGGTCCGCCAGCGCTCCGGTGAGCAGCGGCCACCACCGGGGGGACTCCTGGGTGGGACGGAGGGAATGGGCCATCATGGGCGAGGCTCCTTCGCGCGGGCACGCGCGAGCTGGGACTGGTACGTCCGGGCAAGGAAGTCGTGCAGCACCAGCTCCTGCGCACGCGCCGACGAGCGCAGCATCCGGTTGGCGTGCATGTGCAGGTGGATGCTGGCCGTCGCGAGCAGGGTCACGCCAAGCCGGCCCTCGAGCGAAGCCGCCTCCAGGCGCCGCCGCACGGAGACCAGCCGCTCCGAGCGCTCGCGCAGGACGGCGAGCCCCTCGACGAGCAGCGGGCTTTCTTCCGCGCCTGGAGCCCACGCGGCCTCCAGGGCGGCGCGGGACTGCCGGTAGCGGGCACCGAGCTGGTGCGTGAAGGCCGTGTCCATGCGGAACTCCCGCCCGAAGTAGTCGCGGGAGCGCTCGGCCACGTTCAGCTTCATGCGAAGGTCCAGACCCAGGTCATCCAGCAGCAGGTCCATGCCCCGCAGCGTGAGCTGCCATCGGGCCTCCGCGCCCGCGTCGCCGTCCAGCAGCGCCATCAGCTTCAGCACCGCGTCGCTGTCCGCGTGGAACAGCTCCTCGGCCAGGGCCATGCCCTCCGGACCGCCGTAGCGCTCCAGCTCCCGCTCGTACGTGTCGAGCTGCACCTTCCACACCACGCCGTCCCGCATCAGCGGCGCCACGGCGGCGGACAGCGCGGGCAGCGCGTCGCGGTTCAGGCGGGCCGGGTCCCCGTGCAGCCGCAGGCGCACGTGCCGGTCCGGATCCTCGAAGCGGATGAAGAACCAGCGGTCCACCACGCCCTCGCGGACGAGCCGCTCCACCAGCGGCGCCACCGCGTCGCACAGCACGTCATCCGCGCCAGCGGTGCCCGCGTACAGCTTCGCGTAGAGCCACTCCGAGCCGGGCGCGAAGTGCCGGAGGGCACCGGCGGTGGAGACAGCGCGCGGGGCCGGCACGGAGGCCGTGGGCTCCTGGCGCCGCACCATGGGGAGGAACAGCTCATGGACGAACCTCCCCTCCGGACCGTGGGCGCACAGCGCGTCCAGCCCGACGAGCTGCTCGCGCAGCACGGCGCGGGGGCTGTCCTTCACCAGGGAGGCGAGCGTCTCCACGCACAGGACGTTGTCCAGGTCCAACGGCAGCACGTTGTCGCCACTCACCAGCGCCACGTGGCGCGGAAGGCCCAGCCGCTCGCGAAGCTGTTGCACGGCGCGGAAGCACTCCTCGCCGCGCGCCGCGCCCAGTGGCTTCAGCACGTCCGGCCCCAGCCGCCACCTCGCCAGCGACAGCACCACCCGGCCGGACACCACGCGCGGCAGGAAGTCCAGGCCCTCCAGCGCGCCCCAGTTCCACGACAGGCCCACCGCGCGCCCATCATGCTGGAGCATGCACAGGAAGCGGTAGACGCCCAGCCCCCGGGAGAAGTTGTGCGCGGTGGTGAGCCGCGGCAGCACCTCGCGGCCCAGCCGCTTCGAGCGCAGCACCACGCGCCCATCCACCACCGACACGCGCAGGTCTTCCACCGGAAGCTGCTGCGCCTCGGGCGCGCCGGAGGTCCCCAGGAAGGGAATCTCGTGCCCACGCAACTGGGGCCGCAGCAGCACGTTGCCGATGCGTCCCTCCGGCAGGTGCACCACCTCCGCGAAGACGGCGTCCGGGCGCAGCGCCTCCTCGGCGCGCAGGTGCCGCTCCACCGCGTCGCGCAGCGCCTCGTCCCCATGGCAGAAGCGGCCAAGGGTGTTGGCGCCGGAGGGCCCCCCCGCGCCGCGCAGCACCAGTGAGAAGTCCCCACGCGTGAAGGCCTCGTCCGAAGCGGCCTGGACGCTGAAACCCACGGAGAGGGCGTCCGGCGCCGGCACGGCCTTCTCCGAGGACAGCGCCTTCAGGTCCTCCTCGCCCAGCGTCAGCACGCGCGCGCCCGGGCTGGCGGTCAGCCGGCGCATCAGGTGCAGCTCGCGTGCGCCGAGCGCCCCTCCAGCTTCCGTCGCCGCGGGAAAGGCCAGCCCGCGCAACAGCGGCGCTCCATCCGCGGCGGGCGCGTTGGACACCTGGAAGCCCACGCCGGACTCCTCGTCCAACGCCTCCAGCAGCGGCACCTCGCGGCCCTCGTAGCGGCGGGTGAAGGCCTCGCAGAACGCGCTCAGCAGCGAGTTGCCGGTGTGCAGCTGGGGCCCCATGCGCCGGACGAGCTCCACCGCGCGCGACGCCTCCGCCAGCACCTCCGGCCCGAGCGTGGCCCCGGGCGCCGGACGGTAGAGATCCACCTGGAAGAGGCGCGGGAGCTCCACCTTCACGGGAAGCGCCTCGAGCCGCGTGGCGATGGCGAGGTAGGCCTCCTTCGACCGGCCGGGGCCCTCCGCATCCAGCCTGGACAGCTGACCTCCGACGTCCTCCAGGCAGGTGGCGGCCTCCAGCGCGACCTGAGCGGCCTCACCGGGGCCTGACTCCCGCGCCAGCGCGCGCAGCCGCGCCACCAGGTATGGGAGTGGCTCGGGCCCGGTGACGGGCACAGCCAGCTCCGGCACCAGCAGGTCGTTGTCCACGAGCGTGCGCACGTACGCGGCGGCCTCCTGGGCATCCACCTCCGCGTCCAGCGCCACCAGCGTCCGCACCAGCTGCTCCGGCCGGGCCCCCGGGCGCGCGCACTCCAGCACCGCTTCCAGGTACGCATCCGGCCGCACCGAAGACAGGTGGTGCTGGCGCACCGCGCCCGCGTGCCGCGTCTCCACATAGCGAAGCCGCCCGGCCGCGCGGTACAGGCTGCCATTGGGGCGGTAGCGGAGCACGTCGCGCAGGGCCGGGTGACGCACCAGCGCCTCCACCAGCCGCGTGAGGTAGTCCATGTCCAGACGCGTGTCGCGCTGGCATTCACGCGCGTCCGCCACCGGCAGGTGCGTGCGCGCTCCCAGCTTCCCCACGGAGCACGACGCGAAGAGGCCAAAGGGCGTGCAGCGCCCCGCCATGCGCAGGAAGTAGCGCACCAGCGCCCGCTCCACCTTGAGGCCGTACTCGCTGTCCGGCGCCTGGAACCAGAGCGGCAGCCCCTCCTCCAACGAGGGCGACGCGACGAAGAGGGCCTCGCGCACCTCCGGCCGCTCCACGTACGCGCGCAGCCGCGTGCGCAACAGCGCGCGATCCGCGTCCAGCGCCTTCGCGAGCGACTCCGGGGCCCGCGGCGCGGTGAGTTGCGAGCTCCAGTGCTCCACTGCGTCGAAGGGCAGGAGCGGAGTGCGCAGGACGAAGAAGTCCGCCGGTTCCATCAGGGATTCGGCGGGAGCGCGGCGGCGGAGCTGGGACATCGCGACGGACCTCGGAACCGGGCGGGTGCGGAAAAACGCCCCGGGCCGGCAAGCACCGGCCCGGGGCAAAGCCTCTCACCATGCCTCGGAGGCGGACCTCACCTCCGAGCTCATGGCAAAGACCTCATCAGAAGCAGCAGCCGAAGGCTTCGCCCGTCGAGCAGAGCGCGTTCGTGTAGCAGACGGTGGCCTCGGTCGGATCCGTGCCCGTGCAGGCAACCACGGAGGTCGGGGCGCCACCGGCAACCTGCTTCAGCTCGGTCTCGTTCAGCGAGCGCAGGGTGTCCTTCGACAGCGTCAGCTTCTTGGAGGGCTTCTTCATATTTCGTCTCTCGATGTAAGGCCGCACGGAATTGCGCGGTCGAAACGAAATACGAAGTGCCCTCGAGTTCCTGGTCGTTGCTCCAATCACTTGTCAGCGATTCGCGTCCAGCGGAGGCAGCCACGTGAGCACGTTGCGCGTCCAGAGCTTGCGGAAGGTGGCGACGAGCTTCGCGCGCTCCGCGGGATCCGTCAGCTCGTTGGCGTCGGCGATCTCCGCGATGCTGGTGGTGCCATCCGCGAGCCCGAGCAGCTCCCGCTCCATGTCGCTGGCGCCGAGCCCGGGGGGTAGCAGGAATCGGGTCGGATTCAGGCCGGTGGTGCGCTCCACGCTCTGCGCGGTGGGGCGCTCCAGCAGATGCGGGTGCACCCACGCGCGGCTCCAGGAGCCCACCGCCAGCGGGCGCAGCGACTCCACGCGTTCGGGCGGCACTTCCTCGCGCAGTACCTGGAGGAGGGTCTCCAGGTTGAGCAGGGCCCGCGCCAGCGGCGGCGCCATGCCCGACGGTACAGGCGCGCCCGCCATCGCGCGCACCGCGAACACGGCGGTGGCAATGGACACCATCACGCCCGCGTTGGAGGCCCCCACGTGCAGGGGCCCTCCAGCGAGCCTCACGCGGCGGCGGCCCTCGAAGACGAGCGGCCACAGGTCCGGCCGGGACTCCACCGCCAGGCGCTCCAGCTCCGCTCCGGTCCAGTCCGGATGCGCCTGCTTCGCCTCCTCCAGGCTGACGGACTCCCGCAGGCCTCGAGCTTCGTCCTCCGTCAGAACGCCCGCGCGTGTGAGCAGCCCCAGCACCTGCGGGGACAGGCGCGCGCCGCACGCGGCCACCAGCACATCGCACGGCAGGTGACGCGCCTCGCCGTCCTCGTGGTACGTGACGCCTTCGCGGGTAACGCGCACCGCGCGGGCGTTCGGCACCAGCCGCGAGCCCGTGGCTTCGACCAGCCGCGCGAAGTGCGGCAACCGGTGGAGGCTCCGCGCCTCGCCGCGCATCAGCAGCGTCACCGGCTGGCCTGCCATCATCAGCGCCCCGGCCTGCTCGAAGCCGGAGATGCCACCGCCCAGCACCGCCACGCGCTGGCCAGCCACCTCCGCCGCGGAGCGCAGCCCCTCCCGCACCTCCACGCGCGAGCCGGGCTCCACCGCGTCCGGAGGCAGGGGCCGCCGCTCATACCAGGAGGTGACGAGCACCTCTTCGGCGCGCACCTCGCGGCGTCCCTCGGGCGTCTCCACCTCCACCGTCACCCCGTCCGCGTCGGGGCGCAGGCCCACGCAGCGGTGGCGGCAGCGGATGTCCAGGCGCCCCATCTGGATGACGCGCGCGTAGTAGTGCAGCACGTCCTCGCGCGAGCACTCCAGCGCGTCGCGGCAGTCCAGCGGCAGGCCACCCACCTCCCAGTGCGAGGCGGGCGACAGGTAGACGAGACCCTCGATATGGGCATGCAGCGAGGCCAGCGGAGTGGCGCCGGCCTCCAGGGCCAGGGCGGGGATGCCACGCGCCCGGGCCTCGAAGAGAGCGGCCACCGCGGTGGGTCCGCCGCCAATGACACACAGCTTCGTCGTGAGGGTCGTCATGCGCGCGCAACCCTATACACGGTCCGGCAGCCCAAGAGCGACAAGCCCTTTTTTCAAAGGAAATCGAGCCAGAATGGCCACCTCGATCCGTATGGGCTGCGGACACGCCGGTGAGCGGGGAAAGCGCATGCGCATCTTCCAGGACATGGGGAGGCGCCTTCAGGAGCGGTGGCTGAAGGTCCAGCACAGCGAGGCGGCCACGCGGAGGTGATGGCCCGCCTGAAGGAGACCTTCGACGCCGAGGAGGTGGACGGCCAGTCGGATGACATCGCCGCGCTGGCCGCCTCCCTGCGCGAGTCCGCGCTGTTCCGTCCCCTCTTCCGGGACTGAGCGGGCCCGGCCGGGCTACTTCTTGCCCTTGCCCTTGCCACCCTTGTGGTGGTCGTCATCGTGATGCCGGTCGTGGCCCCGATTGTGCCCGTGGTCATGACCACGTTCACGGTGCGACGCGGGCACGACGCCCCCCTTCTTCGAGTGCTTCCACTTCTTGTAGCGCCCGGGGGGCAGCTTCACGACCTTGACGGGGACCCGCCGCTCTTCCACGACCTCCCAGCCGCCGCGGTAGTCGCGCGCCCGGTACCACCGCCCATCACGACGCACCCAGTACGCATCGTCCACGATGTAGAGGTCCTCGTCGTAGTCCTCCACCACCTGCACGCCGGGCTGCACGACGACGAGCGGCGGTGGCGTCGAGAAGACGATGTCAGGCAGCTTCACGTTGAGGTCGACACGCACCTGCCCGAAGGCCATCGAAGGAAGCAGGATCAGCGCAGCCAGGAGTCGGTTCATCCGGCGAGCGTAGACCTCCACCTGTATCAACGTCCTCAACAAACGCGTTCTGTCGAGTGCCCCCGCACTGTGTGTCATTGCGCGCGTGGACACCCGGACTGTCTCTTTCAGTCAATGTGCATCGAAACAGCCCAGGTTCACCGTTCCCCCGATAGCGCCATCGGGGCACCAGGCCGCGCGTCAGCCCTTCCCCTTCGGACGGCTCACGTTGAACATGACGATGTTGTGATCCGAGCCGCCGGTCGGGCCGGCCCTCACGTTCGTGACCTTGCATCCGTAGGACATCGCATAGTCAATCTTGCCGTGGCCGTGGCTCTCCACGCCGCCATGGGTCTTCATGCCCGCCTGCTGCGCGATCCAGTTGGGTGACCACTTCCCCTTCGTCGACGCCGGCTCGTTCCAGTCGCCACCGATGAGCAGGCCCTCGTCAGGGTTCTTCGCGATCTTCCGCTGCGCGAAGCCGAGCAGCTTCTCGGAGAGCGACTTGTAGGTACTCACGCGGTTCTTCGGCCCGACGGGCTCCCCGCCCTTCCAGTCAACCGAGGGCGGCTGGTGGGCCGAAACCACCTGAAGCCAGCCCGCGAGCTTGACCGCGGTGGCCGCGCGCGGCGGAGCATGGCCACCACGCACGGTGGTCCATCCGCCACCCTCGCCCTGGATGGACGTCTTCTGCCCCTGGAGCAGGCTGTCCTTCACGAGGACGCCTGTCTCGCCATGGTCCTTGGCCCCGGGGAAGGTCACCAGGTGGTAGCCGGGGATGTTCTCCAGGGCCTTGTGATAGCCGTTGATCTCCTGGAGCTGGATGAAGTCGAGTTTGTTCTTCTTGGCGAAGTCGCCCAGCCACTTCTTCACGTCCTGGGGATTGCGGTCGCGCTCGACGTTGTAGGTCGCGCCCTTGAGCTGCGATGGGGTCTTGCCCTTGCTGTCGCTGGCGCCCGTCTGGCTGGCCCGGGCCGTCGTGGTGCTGGCGGTCTTGGCGTCGAAGCGGTCGTCCGCGGCACCCTTGTGGTAGCCGGGCGACTTCATGCGCTCCTCGACCTTCTGAGCGCGATTGCCAGTGTTTGCGACGTGAAGGAGAGGACGGTGGTGGGGAGTGGTTCGCATGATTTTCTCGATTCTCGCCCATCGAGAGATAATGTTTCTTCGGCCCGCGCTGACGCGGCCAGACTTGCCGCACCGCATCACGGCGACATGAATCCAGGAGCGAAATCATGACGACCCCGGTGAACAAGACCGTCCTCTGTCTCTGGTACGAACGCAGCGCTGAAGAAGCGGCGGAGTTCTACGCCCGCACCTTCCCCGGCAGCTCCGTCGGCGCCAAGCACCGCGCACCGGGTGATTACCCGGACGGCAAGGAGGGCGATGTCCTCACGGTGGAGTTCACCGTGCTGGGCTTCCCCTGCATCGGCCTCAATGGCGGTCCCACGTTCAAGCACAGCGAAGCCTTCTCGTTCCAGATCAGCACGAAGGATCAGGAAGAGACGGACCGTTACTGGAACGCCATCGTCGGCAACGGCGGTCAGGAAAGTCAGTGCGGGTGGTGCAAGGACAAGTGGGGAATCTCCTGGCAGATCACCCCTGCCGCCCTGACGGACGGAATGAGCGATCCGGATCCGGCCGCGCGCAAGCGGGTGTTCGCCGCGATGATGGAGATGCAGAAGATCGACATCGCGAAGATCAACGCGGCGCGCAGGGGTTGAGGGAGGCCCCCCCTACCGGCGCGCCTGGGCGCGGGCGATGATGCCCCCCGCGTCTTCATGTTGATCCGCTCCGGGACGGACGAAGCTGGTGACAGCCCTCGCCAGCCTCGCGGTGGTCGAGTTGATCACCACGAAGACCCCCTTGCAGTACTCGCGAGCCAGGTCGGCGGGTTGAAACATCCCCTGAAACAGACAGGCCGTTTCAGCAAGCCTGTCGCAGGCTGGCCTAGAGCCAGGGCCTCAGCCGCTCCCGCAGCGTGCGCACGCCAGGCAACGCCTGCGCCAGCGTGCGGTAGAGCGGCTGGCCGAGCCGGAGCGTGGCCTCCGCCCATTCCGGGCGCGTGGGAGC
>NZ_RAVY01000199.1:0-17711 GCF_003611625.1 Corallococcus sp. CA054B | reverse complement strand
GACATGCCAGGCGGGGCGGGGAGCGGCTCGACCACGGTCTCCAGGGGCCGGTGGAGCCAGGCCACCGCGAGACACGACCACACGACTCCCGTGCCTCCGACACTCCAGACGATGCGGTTCATGGTTCCCCTCAGGACGCACCTGTGGCGGTGCGCGCGCCGTCCCGCATTCCCGGGAGAGGCCCGCAATAGATGCCACCTGGAGTCACATGCAATCAAGTTGCATTTGATAATGCCCGGGGAGTGTCGTGCGGGGGGCGGGCTGTCACCTCGATTCCACGACGGAGGGCTGGTCCCGGGGCGCCGGCATGCCGAAGATGGGGCGCTTTTCTCCCGCAGGCCTGTGGAGGTGCCGTGAAATGAGAGGGTCGTCCTTCTTGTCGCGCGTCCTGGTGTTGTCCGTGCTGGTGCTCCCCGCGTTGGCGCAGGCGGGCTCGTATCTCCGGGTGGTGAGCTGGAACCTCCGCCACGAGGGATGGGCGGCCGAGCAGACCTACCTGGATGACGCGAAGCAGCTGTGGAACCAGTTCGGTGCGAACAGCAACTCGAACAATGGCTGTGACCTGGTGTTCCTCCAGGAGGTGATGGACGCGGCCGCGGCGACGGCCATCGCGACGAACCTGACGCAGGTCTCCGGGGTGACGTGGAAGGCGGTGGTGACGCCGCTCATCGGCCGGTCGTCCTACAAGGAGCACTACGCGGTGCTGTACCGGACGGACACCGTGTCGCTCCTGTCCTCCACGGTGTGGACGGACACGGGGGACCTGTTCGAGCGCGAGCCGCAGGTGGTGAAGGTGCGCCACGTGCCCACGGGCGCGGACTACACCTTCCTCAACTGGCACGCGGTGTGGGGCACGGCGGCGGACCGCACGGCGGAGGCGCAGGCCATCGACGGCGTGTTCGCGTCCGTGCAGTCCGCCAGCACCACGGACCAGGACGTCATCCTCGTGGGCGACCACAACATGGCCTGCACGCACGCGTCCTGGAGCCAGCTGAAGGGCCTGTCGCCCGCGGTGACGTGCAAGCTGGACGTGGCCACGACGATGAATACGTCCGGGGGCTACGCCAACCCGTACGACCACTTCTGGATGCAGGACAGCTACGTGACGGAGTTCTCCAGCACCGGCCGCGACTACATCGCGAACCCGCTGGACTACGTCACCCGGCTGTCGGACCACGCGCCGGTGTGGCTGTCCCTGTACTCCAACAGCGACACGGACTGACGCCGCATGCGCGTGAAGCAGGTACTGGGCGGTCTGCTGGTGGCGGTGCTCGTGGGCGTGGGCCTGTGGATGCTGCTGCGTCCCGAGCCCGCGCCACCGCAGGCGCCGCCATCGCCTCCCGTGTCCGTGCGGGTCGAGGACGCCGGTGTACTGGAGGTGGCTCCCCAGGTGGAGGCCGCGGTGGACGCGGGCCTGTGGCTGACGGCGACGCTGGAGGGCTCGCGTCCGTTCGAGGGCGAGGCGCGCGTGGGCGCGGCGTTCATCTCCGAATCGGATCGCGGCTGGTGGGAGGAGGAGGGCCGCCGGCGCATCTCTCGCGCGGGTCCCAAGCGCCTGGAGGATATGGCCAATGTGCGGGAGTGGGTGGAGGCCCCGGTCACCGCATCCGCGCAGGGCGGTGTCGTGGGGCCGGTGGTGGTGCCTTCCGCGCCGCGCTACCAGGTGATGGCGTACGCTCCGGATGGCACGGTCTGGTGGGGCGACCATGTGCCCGACACGCAGCCGGTGACGGGGCGGGTGGACGTGGGCCGGCTGCGGGAACACCCACCCACGGGCGTGCGCGTGCGGCTGGAGGGGGCTCGGGATGTCTCGGGCACCTTCACCGTGCGGATGCAGCGGGGCGTGGATCCGGACGACGCGGAGGAGGCCAGCATGCTGCTGCCGGTGCTGGCGCTGGCGGCGCCGGAGTTGATGCACGCCTTCGAGAACGACACCCCCGTGCCCCTGGTGAAGGACAGCGAGACGCGGCTCGCGCCACTGCCTCCGGACCGGTCGCTGCGGCTGTGGTTGCGCACGCCTTCGGGGAAGCAGAGCGAGCCGGTGGAGGTGCCCCTGCGCGAGGGAGTCGTGGCGCCGGTGACGCTGGACGTGGCGAAGCTGTTCCCCGAGGGCGTGGGGGACACCGTCACGTTGCGGGGACGGGTGCTGCTGGGCGATGGGTCGCGCCCCCTCGGGCCGGCGGTGTACCGGCAAGGGGATGGCGGTGAGGAGCATCCGCTCGCACCGGACGGCCACTTCACGATTCCGGACGTGCCGGCGTGGCAGGAGACGCGCTTCACGGTGCGGCGGGAGGTGACGGAGGACGAGGGACGGCCCGTGGGGCCTTCATGGTGGGACTTCGTCTTCACGCCGACGGCGGAGTCGCGGGGCACCGTGGACGTGGTGTGGCGCATGCCGGTGTACCGGTGGCTGGTGCTCCGGATGGATGGCTTCACGCGGGCGCAGTTGAGGGAACGCACGTCGCCGCCCTATCCGGTGTACCTGCTGGAGCGCCGCGACGCGCAGGGCGTGTGGAGCGTCGTGCCCACGCGGGAGTTCCGTCCGGAGGGAGACAGCCTCGCGGTGTCCCTGCTGGAGCCCGGCACGTACCGGATCCAGGTGGCGTCGTCGCCGTACGCGTCACGGCCGAGCAGCACCGCCCGGGTGGGCGAGGACTTCTCGGACGTGGAGACGCGGCTGTCACCGGAGGACGCGGCCGTGTCCACATGCGAGGTGCGGGTCACCCGTGAGGGACGGCCGGTGGCGGGCGCGCTGGTGATCGCGGGCGGAGCGAATCCCTCGCTGCCGCCCGTGCGCGGAGACACGGACACCACGGGCCGGTGGCGGATGGGGCCCATGACCTCCAACGCGCTCCCCTTGCAGGTGCACGAACGGGACGCCATGGATTGGGAGGGCGACGGAGCGGAGGCATGCCGCCGCTCGGGCGTCGTGGAGGTGCGGCTGTAGTTCAGGCGGCCGACGCCCTTAGAAGCTCGTCGGGGACGCAGGCCAGCGCGGCGTTCTCCTCGGCGACTTCCTCGGCGGTGCGGGCCTGGACGGTCAGGGCCTGCACCCACAGCTCCAGGACATCCATCAGCGCGCTGCGCGTCTCGCCCTGGAGCGGGGCCAGCCGCCGCGCCATGCGCTCCTGCACCTGCGCATCCAGCTGATCCGCGAGCGCGCGGCCCGCGTCGGTGAGGCGCACGCGCACGCGCCGGCGATCATTCCGCACCGAGCGCTCCCGCCGCACGAGGCCGCCATCTTCCAGCCGGTCCACCAGGCGGCTCAGGCGCGGCATGGCGAGTCCCCCCAGGCGCATGGCGAGCACGCCCACGGGCAACAGGCTCTCCGAGCGCAGCCACCAGAGCGCCTGGAGCTCCCGAGGCTCCCAGTGGGGATGGCTCAGGGCGTCCAGGGGACTCTCCAGCGCGCCGCAGCGGGCCGCGTCCACGAGGAGATTCCGCCACCGCGCGACCTGCACGCGCACCTCCGCCGAGAGTTCCGTCATGCACCCCTCCCTGCCGTGAGCAAGCACCCGCGTCCGAGCCCCGCGTGCGGCGCATCCGGCATCCCGCGGCCCAGGGGACCGCGAAGACATCAACGGGAATACGTGACGGACATATCGAACTGGTTTCTGACCGGATTTTCTTCGGGCGCTCTACTCCGCGCCTGCCGCCTTGCGCCGGGCGCTGCGTGCCTTCGCGTGCGCCTTGTCGAAGCCTTCGTAGAAGCGCACGGCCTGCTCACCCACCATTTGGATGTGCTGGTTGTTGAGGTACGCGGTGATGGGCGCGGCGACCAGCGGCATCGCGCGGCCCAGCGTCGTCATGCCGCCCTTCGCGAGCAGCAGCGCCGCCAGCTTCCCCAGCACCTTCGGACCGGAGCGGTGCAGCGGCCCCAGCCCGTTGGCGTAGCCGAACAGGTCCAGCAGCTCCCCTCGCGCCCGGTCCGTCTTGAGGTTCGCCTTGTAGAGCGTGGCCACGTCCGTGAGCAGCACGAGCTGCAGGTACGCCATGAACGTCAGGTCCGCCGGCAGGGAGATGAGCCCGAACACGCCGCTCACGCCGCCCACCATGCCCGCGAGGCTCTTCTTCTCATCCACCAGCCGCTGCGCCAGCTCCTTGGTGGTCGCGGACGGGTAGCGCTTCTCCAGCGCCGCCACGCGCACGCGCGCCCGGCCAATCTCCCCCTGGATGAGGTCCGACAGGCGCAGCGACCCCAGCTTCTTCAGCTCCGCGGGGGTCAGCTTCTTCATGAAGCCCAGCCGCTCCGTCACGCCGTCGTAGAAGGCCATGTCCTCCTCCTTGGCCGCGATGCACGCGGCCGGTCGTCTCTAGTAACCCCGCTCCGCCAGGTACAGGTCCACCAACGCGCCCTCTTCGTACCAGCCGTGTCGCATCTCGGACTTGAACCACCGTGAATCCGGGCGCGCCGAGCGCACCTCCAGCTTCACCCGGTTGGTCCCCGTGTCGATGACCGCCGCGCGCGCCTTGCACGCCGCGCCCGGCTCCTCGCCGAAGCCGCCCTCCAGGCAGACCTCGTCCCCCACCGACAGGCGTCGGGCATACTCGCTGGCCAGGTAGAGGGCGTCGTCACAGCCGCCGCGCACGGAGGACTTCCCCAGCGCCGCGCAGCGGTCCTGGGCGGGTGCCCGGATGACGGGCACGTTGGAGATGAACGCGTCCTCCTCGTTGGGGTCGCGCTGATACGGGCCCACCTGCTTGCACCCCGCCACCGCCACCAGGACCGTCAGGCCCGCCCACGTCCACTTCATCGCGTCATCGCCTCCGGGACGCGCGTCGCCGCGCCCCCGCGCCTGCTGTTAAAGGGCGGGAAGCATGGCAGACAGGGCCGGAGCGGCAAAGCCGCCCTGGGGAAAGCGTCTCTACGCGATACGGCGCGCGGGCCCGGGGATTTCCTCGGTGACGCCGGGAACCGCCCGGTTCTTGCCGTCCACGAAGACGACCGTGGGCTTCCAGTTGGCGGCCTCCGCCTCCTCCACTTCCGCGAAGGTGGCCAGGATGACCAGGTCGCCCGGCTGGTTCAGGTGCGCGGCGGCGCCGTTGATGCAGATGACACCGCTGCCGGACTCGCCCTCCAGGGCGTACGTCTCCAGCCGGGTGCCGCGCGTGACGTTCCACACCGCGACCTTCTCGAAGGGGAGGATGTCCGCCGCCTTGAGCAGGTCCTTGTCGATGGTCACCGAACCCTCGTAGTCGAGGTCGGCCTGGGTCACCGTCGCGCGGTGGATCTTGGACTTGAAGAGGATGCGGCGCATGGGGGGCCCTCGGGAAGCGGGGCAACCGTAACGGCTCCCCTGCCCGGGGACAACATCCCCGGTGTCCCATGCACCGCCTGCTTCCCTGCACGCCCTGCTGTTTACTTCGTGAAATTCACGAGCTGGCTGAGGTTCAGGGGCACGGACTGCGCGTCCGACGTCAGGTTGCCCGTCAGGCTCACCTGCGCGTTGCCGCCCGAGCGCAGGGCCATGGCCGCGGACGCGGCGCTCGCGAAGTTGATGGTGAGGGGCAGGGTCACCTGCTTCGTCCCGCTGCCATCCAGCATGCCCAGGTTGCCCGTGGACAGGTTGCCCACGTTGGCGCCCGCCACCTTGAGCGCCCCGGTGATGCCCGCCACCGGCAGGGGGAAGGCGTTGCGGTTGGTGATGGCCAGGGGGAACTCCACCGTGGCGCCGCTCAGCGTGACATTGGTGATGCGCGGCGCCTGGAACTGCACCTGGGGAATCTTGGGGACGGGGAACGTGCCCTCCTTCTCCAGGGGGAACTTCAGCACGCCCAGCGGCGTCTGGATGCCCAGCGTCCCCTGCGCCCTGAAGGCCGCCGCGTCCTTGTCCAGGAACGTGGTCACCACCGGCGCGATGTCCGCGAACTTCACGTTGGCGGGGAAGACAATCTGGCTCTTGCCGTTGGACTTGAGGTTCAGGCCCTCCTTCGGCTTGCCGGCCACCAGCTGCTTGCCCTCCACGAAGAAGGCGTAGTCCACCGACGCCAGCTTCAGGCCCAGGCTGTTGGGGTTGTCCAGCTCGTACACCAGGTCCACCGTGGCGTCGGACAGGGAGGCGTTCGCCAGCCGGGCTGTCTTGAACTTCAACGTGGGCTTCTTGAAGGCACCGTTGAGCAGGCTCTGCAGCGCTGCGCAGCCGGAGAGCGTGGTGAGTGATAGGGCGAAGAGGACCAGGAACGCGCGTTTCTTCATGGGCATGGGCGTAGCAGAGGACGCACCGCGTTCGCGCGGATTCAATCGCCGCGCGTGTCGGGGCCTCGACGGGTGCACCTTCAGGGCGCCAATGGTATGCGCCAGGGGCTCCCCCGTGCTGGAGGTTGGCCCCTCGTGACAGGTGGCATCTTGTCTCACCCCCTTGCCGCGCTGGCGGTGCTGGCGGCGCTGTCACTCACGGGCTGCTCCCGGTCCTCCAGCGCGGAGACTGCCTCCGCGCGGCGGATGGACCTGAAGCCGTGCCGGCTGGACGGGGTGGCCGCGCAGACCCTCTGCGGCACGCTGGAGGTCTTCGAGGACCGGGCCGCGGCGAAGGGGCGCAAGATTCCGCTGCGCGTGGTGGTGGTGCCCGCGCTCGCGTCGCAGCCGAAGGAGGACCCGCTGTTCTTCCTCGCGGGCGGCCCCGGCCAGGCGGCGTCCCGCACGCGCATCCTGCCCGCGCTGGACCGCATCCGGCGTCAGCGCGATATCGTGTTCGTGGACCAGCGCGGCACGGGGGATTCGCACCCGCTGGACTGCGACGCGTTGAACCCCTCGCGCACGTCGCTGGCGGAGCGCTTCGAGGACCGCGAGGACGCGGACGTGATTCCCCAGTGCCGCAAGGGCTGGGACGCGGACGAGCGGCTCTACACCACGTCCATCGCCATGGATGACCTGGACGACGTGCGCGCGGCGCTGGGCTACCGGCAGGTGAACCTGTGGGGCATCTCCTACGGGACGCGCGCGGCGCTGGTGTACATGCGCCAGCACCCGGACCGCGTGCGCACCGCCATCCTGGATGGCGTGGCCCCCATGGGGCAGTACCTGCCGCTGTACGCCGCGCGCGACGGCCAGCGCGCCCTGGACCTGCTGCTGGACGCGTGCGCGAAGGACGGCGTCTGCGCGAAGGCGTATCCGGACCTGCGCGCCCGCACGGAAGGACTGCTCGCGAAGCTGGAGGCCGCGCCCGCGAAGGTGCACCTGGCGCATCCGCGCACGGGCGTGCCGGAGGACTTCACGCTCACCCGGCGCGTCTTCCTGTCGGAGCTGTTCTCGCTGCTCTACAGCCCGGACGTCGCGTCGCTGGTGCCGCTGATGCTGGACCGCGCCGCGAAGGATGACTGGACGCCCTTCGTCGCGCTGTCGCTGGGGCTCACCGACGAGGTGGCGCGCACCACCAGCCGGGGCATGTTCCTGGCGGTGGTGTGCGCGGAGGACGCGCCCTTCTTCACGGAGGAGGACGCCGAGCGTGAGGCGAAGGGCACCTGGTTCGGCCCTCGCATGGCGCTGGACATCCAGCGCGCGTGCGAGAAGTGGCCGCGGGCGAACGTGCCCCAGAGCTTCCGCGAGCCCGTGAAGTCGGACATCCCCACGCTGCTGTTGTCCGGCGAGCTGGACCCCGTGACGCCGCCGTCCTGGGGCGAGGAGGCGAAGCGGACGCTCACGCACAGCCTGCACGTGGTGGTGCCGGGGCTGGGACACAACACGGTGGGCGCGGACTGCGCGCGCACGCTGATGGCGGACGTGCTCACGCGCGGCAGCGTGGAGGGCCTGACGCCCGACTGTGGCGCGGGCCTCAAGCGGCCGCCCTTCTTCACCTCCTTCGCCGGCCCTGTTCCGTAGGACTCCAGCGCCCATGATTGAAGCCAGGAACCTGCACAAGCGCTTCGGCTCCGTGACGGCCGTGCATGACGTGACCTTCACCGCGGAGGACGGCGTCATCACGGGCCTCCTGGGCCCCAATGGCGCGGGCAAGACGACCACGATGCGCATGCTCTACACGCTGGTGCGCCCGGACGGCGGCATCGCCACCGTGGACGGCGTGGACGTGGCGAAGCAGCCGGAGGTGGCCCGGCGCGCGCTGGGCGTGCTGCCCGACGCGCGCGGTCTCTATCCGCGCCTCACCGCGCGCGAGCACGCGCGGTACTTCGGAGAGCTGCACGGCCTGTCCGGCGCCGCGCTGGACGCGCGCGTGGAGGAGCTGGTGGAGCTGCTGGACATGAAGGACATCGCGGACCGGCGCACGGAGGGCTTCAGCCAGGGCGAGCGCGTGAAGGTGGCGCTGGCGCGCGCGCTGGTGCACGGGCCTCGCAACGTGCTGCTGGACGAGCCCACCAACGGCCTGGACGTGATGGCCACGCGCTCCGTGCGCACGCTGTTGCGCAAGCTGAAGGCGCAGGGCTGCTGCGTGGTGTTCTCCAGCCACGTGATGCAGGAGGTGGCCGCGCTGTGTGACCGCATCGTGGTGGTGGCGCGCGGGCGGGTGGTGGCGGACGGCACGGCGGACGCGCTGCGCGCCTCCACCGGCAAGGACAGCCTGGAGGAAGCCTTCGTGAGCGTGATTGGCAGCGAGCAGGGGTTGCGCGAATGAAGGGCCTTGTTGGGACGGTGCTGCGCAAGGAAGTGCTCGACCACCTGCGGGACAGGCGCACGCTGGGCTCCGCGGTGATGTGGCCGCTGTTGGGCCCGCTGGTGTTCCTGGTGATGTTCAACGTGATGGCCTCCTGGTACCGGCAGGACCGGCCGCTGGAGATGCCGGTGGTGGGCCGCGAGCACGCGCCCAGCCTGATGGCCTTCCTGGAGCGCTACGGCGCGAAGCTGTCGGAGGCCCCCCAGGACTACGAGGCGCTGGTGCAGGCCGGGAAGCTGGACCTGGTGCTGGTGGTGCCGGACGACTACTCGAAGGACTTCACGGACGGGCACACCGCGGCGGTGCGGCTGGTGATGGACAGCTCGCGCAACAAGGCCCGTCATTCCGTGCAGCGCGCGCAGCGGATGCTGGCGGTGTACTCGCAGCAGACGGGCAGTCAGCGCCTGTTCGCGCGCGGCGTGTCGCCGGAGCTGGCGGTGCCCGTGCGCGTGGACGAGCTGGATTTGTCCACTCCCGAGCGCACCGCCGCCACGGTGCTCACCACCATCCCGCTGTTCCTGGTGATGGCGGCGTTCGCGGGCGGCATGCAGCTGGCCAGCGACACCATGGCGGGTGAGCGCGAGCGCGGCTCGCTGGAGCCCCTGCTCCTCAACCCCGCCCCGCGCGGCGCGGTGGTGGCGGGCAAGTGGCTGGCCACCTGCGCCATGGCGGGCACGGGCGTGCTCTTGTGTCTGGTGGGTTACTTCCTGGTGGTGAGGCGCGTGCCGCTGGAGGACCTGGGCGTGCGCGCCCGCTTCGACACGCCGGCCGCGCTGGGCATGCTGGCCGCGGTGCTGCCGCTGGTGCTGGCCGCGTCCGCCGTGCAGATGTGGGTGTCCACCTATGCACGTTCGTTCAAGGAGGCGCAGACGTACCTGTCGCTCCTGATGGTGCTGCCGACGCTGCCCGGGATGATGCTGGCCCTGTCCCCCATCCAGACGCAGACGTGGATGTTCGCGGTGCCGGTGCTGGGACAGGAGCTGCTCGCGGGCGAGGTGATGCGCGGCGAGACGCTGGGGCCGGTGCCCTTCCTGCTCGCCTTCGTGTCCTGCGTGGTGGTGTCCCTGGTGGCGCTGCGTTTCACCACGCGTCTGTTGACCCAGGAGCGCATCATCTTCGGCAGGAGCTAGCGGGCAGGCACGCGCGGCTCCGGCCCGGGCCCCGAGTGTTTTCGGGGCGCAACTTGGCCCGCGTGTTCGCGTGACAGGGACGACGAAGTGCCGTCCAATGTTTCGCGATGACGCTTGAGCGTGAACGAGAAGCCCTGCTGCCTTTCGCCCCGAACTCGGTGGCCTCCACGGCAGGGGAACCGCGGTTCGGCACGTACCAGGGAGAGCTGCCGGAGGTGGACCTGCCCCGGCTGTTGGGGAAGTGGGCGCCGGGGCGCGCGACGCGGCTGCTCAAGCGCAAGCGCTGGCACTACACCTTCGTCGCCACGCAGGAGGTGGCGGCCCTCTTCGCGGTGGTGGACCTGGGCTACACGGCCAACGCCTTCGCGGTGGCGGTGGACCTCCAGGAGAAGAAGCCGCTCTGTGACGTCAGCTTCCTGGGCGTGCCCGGGCCGCTCGCGGAGGTGAGCGACAAGCCGGGCGCGGGGCTCGTGGCGGCCTTCCGCACGCTGGGCGGGCGCATGTCCGTGAAGCGCGGCGAGTCCGACGAGCGCTACCAGGTGGAGGTGGACGTCAGCCGCATGCGCACGCAGTCGCTCCAGTCGTTCCAGTGGAACGGCGAGCTGCTGGTGGCGGGCGGCCCGCCGGCGCTCACCGTCATCGCGCCGGTGGAGGGCGACGGGCTGGTCAACGTCACCCAGAAGCGCAGCGGCCTCCTGGCCTTCGGGAGCCTGGAGGCGGGAGGCCGGCGCTTCCGGCTGGACGGCGGCGTGGGCGGCATGGACTACACGCAGGGCTACCTGGCGCGGCACACCGCCTGGCGCTGGGCCTTCGCGGCCGGGCGGCTGCCAGACGGCACGCCCGTGGGCCTCAACCTGGTGGAGGGCTTCAACGAGGGCGCCACCGAGGCCAACGAGAACGCCGTCTGGCTGGGCGACCGGCTCTACCCGGTGGGCCGCGCGCGCTTCGAGTACGACGCGAAGGAGCTGCTGGACCCGTGGCGCCTGACGACGGACGACGGCGCGGTGGACCTGCGCTTCAAGCCCATCTACGTGCACCGCGAGGAGCGCAACCTGCGGCTGGTGGTGAGCCACTTCGCCCAGCCCGTGGGCTTCTTCGAGGGCACCCTGCGCGTGGGCGGCCAGGAGCTCAAGCTGTCCAACGTCCCCGGCGTCACCGAGGATCAGGACATGCTCTGGTAACAGCCGGGCCTGCGAGCGGGGACGCGGTGTAGGCTTTCGCGCCCCTGTTTCATCTGAGGAGGACTCGCGCCATGTCCTGCCCGCACTGTGGTCAGCCGCTCCCTGAAGGCCACGCGTCGCGGACGTGTCCCCACTGCGGAGGGGACGTGAACGCGCCCGGGTCACCGGTGATGGACGAGGTGGCGGGCCAGGCGCAGCGCGCGGCGGACTCGGCGGGCCGCGCGGTGCAGGACGTGCTGGATGACCCGAGGCTGCGCGAGCGGCTGCCCGGGGGCTCGCTGCCGCTGCTCGGTTCGGGGCTGGTGGCGGCGGCGGTGGTGGTGCCGGTGCTGCCCTTCATTGGCGGCGGGCTGGGGCTGCCCTGGGCGGGCTTGATGCTGGTGGGCGCCGGCATGCTGGGCGCGCGCGAGTGGGTGGCCGCGGGCCGGAAGCTGCCGGACGCGCTGGTGCCGGCGGTGAAGTGGGCCGCGCATCCGGCGTTCCTTCCGATGTTCACCGCGCTCACCGTGACGCAGGCGTTCCTGTCGCTGGGACTGGGCGTGGCGCCGCTGTTGTGGGTGCTGGCGGCGGTGGTGCTGGGCTTCGTGCAGTGGCGGGCGTTCCAGGCGTCACCGCTGGCGGAGCCGTCGCTCACGCGGAGGCCGGCGGACGTGCGGCTGAAGCGGTGGGTGTTCGCGGGCGTGGCGGCGTGCGCGGTGGGGCTGCTCCTGCCGTGGAGTTCGGCGTGGTCGCTGGTACCCACGGCCCACCTGCAGCGCGAGCGCACCATCACCATCGACGACAACTTCGCCTGGGACATCGAGGACAACCACTCGTGGAAGTTCAACACGCTGGTGCTCCCGGCGGGGCAGGGCGCGGGGACGGGGCGCGGCCGGCTGGGCGCGACGGGCGTGGTGCTGGGGCTCCTGGCGCTGGGCGTGCTGGGGTCGGTGCGGCGCGCGCGGGAGGCGCTGCCCTCGGTGGTGCCGGCGGTGCTCGCGGGGCTCATCACCGTGTGGGGGCTGACGGGCCTGTCGTCGAAGCCGGGGCCGTGGCTGTTCCTGGTGGGCATCCTCGCGGTGGATGTGGCGGTGGCGCGCGAGTGGCTGGGGCCCCGGAGCGCGGGGCCCCCCACGGAGCCGCCCGCGTCAGCGTGACGCGCGGCCCTGCACGATGGCGCGGAAGGAGCGGCTCCTCAGCTCCTCCAGCGTGAGGCCGGTGGCGCGGGTCTCCTCTTCCGTGAGGGCGCCGCAGGCCAGGCCGCGCAGGAAGAAGTTGAGCAGGCCCTGGCCGGTGGCGGCGTCGTCGAACACGTCGCCCAGCAGGGTGGCCTGGGCGGCCTTGTCCACGAAGGCCTTGAGGCGCTGGGACGCCGGCTCCAGGCCCTCCAGGAAGAAGGCGTAGACGGCGGAGTAGCGCACGGGGAGCTGGGCGGGGTGCAGGTCCCAGCCCTGGTAGTAGCCGCGCTCCAGCGAGTGGCGCGTGTGCCGGTACGCCACCTGCCACGCGCGGTGCACGGCGTCGGTGTTCTCTCGCCGCTGTGTGGGGAGGAGTTCGGTGTCGCCCTGCTTGCGGTGGGGGCCCACGGGCATGACGTTGGTGGCGCCGTCGGACAGGTGCACGCCGCTGCCCGCGAGGAGCACCTGCACGGTGTCGCGGAGGTAGTCGCAGGCAGGGTGGAGCATGTGCTGCATGTGCGCGCTGACATCCAGGGCGGCGGTGTAGTCGTAGACGCCCAGGTGCACGTGGGAGCAGCGGCCCTCGCCGGCCTCCACGAGCGAGCGCAGGTGCGGCCGGCCGCGCGCGTCGAAGAGGGCCTGGGGCGTCTCCACCATCAGCTCCAGGGTGAGCGCGCCAGGGGGCAGGTGGTGGGCGGACTCCAGCTCCGACAGCAGCTTCGCCAGGGCGGTCACCTGTTCGGGTACGGTGACCTTGGGCAGGGTGACGACGAAGGACGGAGGCAACCTGCCACCGGATTGCTCCAGCATCGCGGTGACGAAGAGGTCCAGGGTGCGAGAGGCGCGGGCGTAGAGCTCTTCGGTGAAGGACTTCACGCGGATGCCGATGAACGGAGGGAGCGAGCCCTGTTCCAATCCGCGGGCCACCTCCGTGGCGGCGGCGACGGCGTGGGCGTCCTCTTCGGCATCGGGGCGGTGGCCGTAGCCGTCCTCGAAGTCGATGCGGAAGTCCTCCACGGGCTCACGCTGGAGCTTGTCCACGACGCGGTCATGGACGCGCTGGGCGAAGCCGCCGCGCTGGGGCAGGCCCAGGCCATGGGCGAGCTGGGAGCCATCGGCGGCGTAGTCGCGCAGCGCCGCGAGTGCCAGGTCCCCCATCTTCCGCGCGGTGCCAGCGCGGAAGAGGTGGGCGCCGCCGTACACGGTGTGCACGGGCTGGCGCCGGGAGGACTCGCCCGGGTAGGTGTGGCCGAACGCCACGTTGGCGCGGCGCAGGGCTTCACGGGAGGCGGCGGAGGCTTCGGGCGTGAGCGTGGTCTTCATGGGTTTCCGGGGCCGCCATCGGGAGGAAGGCTCGGCTCCATTGGAGGCGCTGACATCATGGCGCGAGTGCCGCCGTCCGGGGCATGGGAGAAGCGAGGAGGCGGGCCTCCCGGCTGGGGGCCCGGCGGTGGAGGCGTACCGGGGGCGGCATCCTCGCCCGCATCGTCCGGGGAGGACACCTCGTTCGGAACCTGCTCCGGCTGTCCATCGATGAGGCGCCGCAGGAGCCGGCCGTCGTCACTGAATGCGTATCGCGCTCCGGAGTGCAGGGCGGGGCCCTGCCGCCCACAGGCGGCAGGGTCCTCTTCGATCCGGATGAAGATGACCCCTGATTCACGGAGGATTCTGTAGCGATGTGACTCGGGCCGGTCCCAGCACGGCGTTGACGACGTCGGGGGCGGAAGGAAGTCCGCGACCGCGAGGGAGAGCGCTCGCAGAACGGAGCCGTCCAACGCATACGTTCTTCCAGGGCTCCCAACGGCCTCCTCTGTGCTGGCGAAGAAGGAGGGGAAGGCGAGCGAAGGCTCGGACTCCGCCAGCGGGGGGCGATGGGCCTTCATGCAGCCACCGAGCATCAATCCAGACACGATGAAGAGCGTGCGCGTGCGCATAATGGGCAGGCTGCCAGCAACGCATCGGAATAGGTCGGGTAGGGGCCATGGCCGGGAAGGGGACCCGCGATGCGCTCCAGGCGCTCACCGGGAGGCGGTTGAACGACGCCCATATGACCCCTCCCGGCTGGCGCTCACTTCACGGCCGACGCTTCAGCCACGCGGACACCTCCGGGGCCACGCGCTCGGGCAGGGCCACGTCCTGGGCCAGCCGCTCCAGGGTCTGCGCCGTGGCCTGCTGTGCCTCCGGAATGGGGTTCGCCTGGAGCAGGGCCTTCATCTGCTCCAGTTGAGCGCGCGTGCGCAAGAGGCCCAGGCCTTCCACCACCCGGCGCAGCAGCATGGGCGCCGCGCCCGTGCGCGCCACCAGGTCCTTCCAGCGCTTCTGCAACTGCGCCCACCACGCGTCGCGCCCGGTGCGGTTGCCCAACAGGCCCGTCGCGAAGCTCGCCACGTCCTGCGTCTTCACCGTCTCCGTGAACAACAGGCCCTGGGCGCGCTCCGCCAGCGTCGCGTCCTCGAACGCCGTGAGCGCCATCAGGTAGCGCCGCTGCGTCGCCGGGTCCGGCTCCCTCAACATCCGCTGCAACAAATCGTCGAACAGCGCCGGGTCGCCCGCGCGCGCCACCATGCCCACCGCCGTGTCCAGCAGGTTCGCGTCCAGCGCGGTCTTGTCCCCCTGGAGCATCCGCTGCACCAGCGGACGCGCCTCCGCCAGCACCTGCGGGCTGCGCGCCAGGCCGCCCACCGCGCGCACCAGCGCCGCGCGGCGCAGCCGCACCCGGTCCGGCTCACCCGGCGCCGCCTGCCAGCCCAGCTTCTTCAGGCCGCCGCCCAACAGCCCCTCCACCCACCGGCGGAAGCGCTCCTGGTCCTCGCCCTCCGTCAGCCGGTTCTCGATGTACGCGAGCCGCCCGACGAGCTCGTCCAGCACCGCCTCGTCCTCCTCGTCCCCGAAGCGCGCCGCCAGGTCCAGGAAGTCCGCCACCGGCGCCTGCGCCGAGCGCACCAGCGCGAACGTGTCCGCCAGCAGCGAGATGCGCTCCGACGGCGCCAGCGTCCCCAGGTTCGCCGTCAGCGCGTCCAGCGCCGGCTTCTCGTACGCCACCCGGTAGAAGCCCGTGGAGCCGCCGTTGGCGCACAGCCACTTCACGTCGCCCGAGCCGCCCTCCAGCGTCACCGTCGTCCGCGCGTCGCGGAAGAGCACGCGCTGCTCCCGCACGCCGCCCGCGTCCTCGAAGCGCAGCACCATGGGCACCGGCCACGTCTCCGGGCTCCTCACCTCAGGCTCCGAATAGAAGCGCCGCTGCGACAGCGTCACCTTCCGGCCCTCCACCTTCACCGACACCAGCGGGAAGCCGCTCTGGCCAATCCACTTCGTCGCCAGCTCGTTCACCGGCTGCTTCGCCGCCTCACCCAGCGCGTTCCACAGGTCTTCCTTCACCGCGTTCGCGCGCGCGTGCTTGCGCATGTACAGCCGGATGCCTTCGCGGAAGGGCCCCTCACCCAGGAACCCTTCAATCATCCGCAGCACCGCGCCGCCCTTCTCGTACGTAATCGCGTCGAAGCTCTCACCGGCCTCGCCCGCGTTGCGCACCTCCCCGTGGATGGGGTGCGTGGACTTGAGCGCGTCCAGCGCCAGCGCGCTCGCCCGGTGCGCGTCGAAGTCCAGCCACATGCGCCAGTCCGGCCGCCACTGGTCGACGATCTTGAAGGCCATCCACGTGGCGAACGCCTCGTTGAGCCAGAGGTCGTCCCACCACACCATCGTCACCCAGTTGCCGAACCACTGGTGCGCCAGCTCGTGCGTCACCACCTCCGCCACGCGCTTCTGCACGGACAGCGGCGCCGTGGCCGGATCCAACAGCAGCGCCACCTCCCGGTAGGTGATGAGGCCGGCGTTCTCCATCGCGCCCGCCTCGAAGTCCGGGATGCCCACCTGGTCCACCTTGCCAAAGGCATACGGCAGCCCGAAGTAGTCCTGCAGCCGGGGCAGGACTTGAAGTGCCGCGTCCTGCCCGAACTTCGCCAGGTGCGCCTTCTCCGGCAGCGCCCACGTGCGCACCGGGATGCCCCCCGCCTGCTCCTCCGGCGTGCCCACCAGCGGGCCCACCACCAGCGCGATGAGATACGAGCTGAGCAGCTCCGTCTCCTCGAACGTCACCTTGCGCAGCGCCCCGTCCTTCTCGTCCTTCACCACCCGGCCGTTGCCCAGCACCGTGTGGCCCTCCGGCACGCGCACCGTGAGCGCCCAGCGCGCCTTGAAGGCCGGCTCGTCGAAGCAGGGGAACAGCCGGCGCGCGTCCGCGGCCTCGAACTGCGTCGCGGCCACCTTGCCCGCCGCGTACAGGCCGCGCAGACCGTCGCTGAAGTGCCCCGTCCAGAGCACGTCCAGCGTGGCGTTGCCCGCGGGCAGGGGAGCATCGAACGTGAGCACCACCGACTCGCTCACCGGGGCCACGCGCTTGGACGTGGGCTTGCGCACGTCGTTGCCGGTCCGGAAGGTGACCTCGCCCAGCTCCAGGGCGTTGGCGTGGAGGATGATCTCCGTGGTGGGCTGGGACAGCTCCAGCTCCACGCGCTGCTCACCCGTGAAGGTGCGCCCCTCCAGGTCCAGGGTCACCGTCGCCTGATAGCGGCGCGGCCGGAGGGTGGTGGGCAGACGGAAGTTCTTGTCGTCGGTGGGATGCGCCATAGGGGCGGCAATCTAGCGCCGGCCGCGCCTTGTGCTCGTGCTCCATTTCCCAGTGTCCGCCGCTTCACTGCGCTCCGCCCCCGCTGACGGGGGCACCAGCTGCCCGAAGAGGCTCGACTCGCGCTGGAAGAAGCCCTCCGTGTGGAAGGAGGCGCCGAGCTCCAGCCAGAGGAAGTCCAGGTGGTGACAGAGCTCGTGCAGGAAGGTGCGAAGGTACGTGCGGAAGGCCACGACCCGGCCGCGCTTCGCGGTGCGCATCCACACCTGGATGCGGGGCCGCTGTCCGGGCGCCCACGTGTAGAGCCCGTGCAGCTCGCCCTCGTCATTCGAGGGCCGCGTCTCCAGCACCTCCACCTCCACCCCGGCCACCTCCAGCCGCTCGGTCAACGCGCGGGCCAGGGACTGCGTCGCGGCCTGGAGCGCCGCCCGGTCCTCCTGGAGCAGGGCCTCACGCACCTCCTCCACCCGGGGCCGCAGCGTCGCGGGCGTCCGCAGCGGCACCTCCGTGACGGCGTCGCTCTGCCGGTAGATGCGCTGCTCGGCGGGCGACAGACGCTGGTAGTAGGCGAAACGCACCGGAGTTCAGTCTAACCCCTGAGGTCCTGTCGCGCCGTACATCCACCTCCACCGGGCGACACCTCCGTTGGCCGGCGGGCAGGAAGGTGCCTCGGTGAATGGCATTGGAGCGGGGGACTCGCGCAGACTGCCGGGCCATGGGCTCTCGTCTCGTCCACGTCCTCCTGGTGTCCGTGGTCACCGTGCTGGGGCTGCTCGTCCCGTGGACGCAGGCGGAGGACTGGGCCCGCCTGCTGGAGACATTGCTGGGCTCGGCGGCCATCTGGCGGCTGTCCGCGGTGGAGCAGGGCGTGGTGCACCGGCTCGCGGAGCTGGCGGTCTTCGCGGTCGCGGGGGCGATGCTGGGGAACGCGCAATCGTTCGCGCTGCGCCGGGCGGGGCTCCAGGTGCCTGGCTGGGCGGGGCACACGGCGATGGCGGTGGCGGTGGGGC
>NZ_RAVY01000198.1:0-17746 GCF_003611625.1 Corallococcus sp. CA054B | reverse complement strand
CACGAGCCTTATCGGCGGCAGCGTCAGATGGGTATAAGAGACAGCCGGGGGACGGGGGCGGGAAGGAGGAGCGTGCCGACTGTTCAAATCCCGAGCAGCGCGCGCACGGCGCGGGCCGCTCCCCCCTGGCAGGGACCCGGGCGGAAACCCAGCTTGTGGAAGAGGGACATCCGGCCGACCACGCCGCCGGGGCGACGCGGTTGGGGGCTCGCGAGGGCACTGAATGGCGCAAGGCTTCCAACAGGCCGGCGACACCCCAAGGGAGCCACACCCGGGCCAGCGGCTGGGCAACCGCTACGAGCTGCGCCAGCGGGTGAAGGCCGGCCGGGGCATCTCCACCTGGCAGGGGCTGGACCTGCTCACGCACGAGCGCGTGCTCGTGAAGGTCACCGCCCTCTCCGCCTTCGTCCCCACCTCCCGCCACCGCCTGGAGCACGAGGCGGAGGTGCTGTCGCGGCTGCACAACTCCGCGCTGGTGCCCGTGCGCCACCTGGGCACCTTCGACGAGCTGCTCTACCTGGTCACACCGTGGGTGGATGGCGAGACGCTGGAGGAGCGCCTGCGGCGCGGCCCCCTGTCGCTGCCGGAAGCCATCGTCCTGGGCCAGCGCCTGCTGAAGGCGCTCGCGGAGACGCACCGCGAGGGCGTCCTCCACCGCGACGTGAAGCCCTCCAACATCCTGGTGCGCGACTTCCCGATGTCCGCCGCGTGGCTCACCGACTTCGGCCTGTCGCGCAGCGAGCGGTTGGACCCGTCCCTGCGCGACCTGCCCGTGGGCACCGCGCGCTACATGTCCCCGGAGCAGGCGGGGTTGATCAACCGGCCGGTGGAGGCACCGTCGGACCTGTACGCGGTGGGCCTGGTGCTCTTCGAGGCGCTGTCCGGCCGCCCCGCCATGGAAGGCGCCACGGTGGGCGAGGTGCTGCGCCTGCACCTCACCGCGCACCCGCGCCTGAGGCCCGTGGGCGTGGAGGTGCCGCTGGCGATGGAGGAGCTCATCGCTCGCTTGAGCCAGACGGATCCGCGCGACCGCTACCAGTCCGCGGACGCCGCGCTCGCGGACCTGAACGCGCTGGAGGCCGCGCTGTCCCGGGGTGAGGCGGAGCCCGCGCTCGTCACCGGCGCGCACGACCACCGCCAGAGCCTCACCGAGCCGTCCTTCGTGGGCCGCCGCGAGGAGCTGATGACGCTGGAGCGCGAGCTCGACCGCACGCGCGAGGGCGGCTCGCGCGCCGTGGTGGTGGAGGGCGAGTCCGGCGGCGGCAAGAGCCGGCTGTTGGAGGAGTTCTCCGCCCGGGCCTCGGGCCAGCGCGCGTGGGTGCTGCATGGCCAGGCGCAGGACCAGGCCGCGCAGCGCCCCTTCCAGCTCTTCGCGGGCTTGGCGGAGGGCATCGCCGCCGCCGTGCGCGAGGAGCCCGAGCTGGGCGCGCTCCTGCGGGAGCGGCTCGCGGGTCAGGAGGCCGGGCTGTGCACGGTGCTGCCCCCGCTCGCGGAGGTGCTCCTGCCGGACTCGCGGACGCCGCGGCCCCAGGGGCTGGGGCCGGAGTCGCTGAGCGAGAGCCGCAGCGTGTGGAGCCTCACCGCGCTATTGAGCGCGCTGGGCACGCCGGACGCGCCCGCGGTGGTGGTGCTGGAGGATTGCCAGTGGGCGGACACGCTCACATTGCGCGCCTTGGAGGCGTGGTCGCAGGGCCGCCGCGCCGGGGACGGACGGCTGCTGCTCATCGTGTCCTTCCGCAGCGAGGACATCCACGCGGACCACGTGCTGAGGCGCCTGGCCCCGAGCGCGAGCCTGAAGCTGTCCGCCTTTGGCGCGGCGGAGGTGGCGCTCCTGGCGGAGTCCATGGCCGGCGTGCTGCCGCCGGAGGCCGTGGAGCTGGTGACGCGGCTCGCGGAAGGCAATCCGTTCATGGCCTCCGCGGTGCTGCACGGACTGGTGGAGGACGGCGTCCTCATGCCCGGCCCGGAGGGCTGGCGGGTGCAGCCGGAGGCGATGGCGCACGCGCGCTCGTCGCGCCAGGCGGCCACCTTCCTGGTGCGGCGCCTGCGCCTGCTGCCGCCGGAGTCCCTGCACGTGCTCAGCGTGGGCGCCGTGCTGGGCAAGTCCTTCGACGCGAAGGCGGTGGCGACCCTCTCCGGCACGCCGCTGGAGGCCGTCACCACCGCGCTGGAGCCGCCGCGCCGCCGGCACATGCTGTGGACGGAGGGCACGCGCTCCACGTTCGTGCACGACAAGCTGCGCGAGGTGCTGTTGGATCTGCTCTCCCCGGAGGAGCGCCGGGAGCTGCACCGGCTGGCCGCGCGGGCCGCCCAGCAGTCCGTGCCCACCGACCCCTTCGAGCTGGCCTACCACTTCGACGCGGCGGGTGAGAGCGCGCAGGCCCTGCCCTACGCGCTGGTGGCCGCGGAGCAGGCGCGCCAGCGCTTCTCCCTGGACAGCGCGGAGGTGAACTACCGCATCGCCGAGCGCGGCGCCTCGGGCGCGGACGCGCACACCCGCTACCGCATCGCATCCGGGCTGGGCACCGCGCTGATGATGCGCGGACGCTACGACGAGGCGCAGCGGCAGCTGGAGGCCGCGCAGGCCCTGGCGCACGACCGGCTGGAGCAGGGCCGCACGCTGGGCCACCTGGGCGAGCTCGCCTTCAAGCGCGGCCAGACGGTGCAGGCCAACGCCTACCTGGAGCAGGGCCTGAAGCTGCTGGGCCGCTGGGTGCCGCCCGGCATGCTGACCACCGGCGCCAGCGCCGCGTGGGAGATCCTCACGCAGGCCGCGCACACCGTGGCGCCGCGCCTGTGGCTGGGCCGCAAGTCCCTGGCGCGCGGCGAGGAGGACCTGCTCGCGGTCAACCTCTACAGCCGGCTCGCGTACGGCTACTGGTACCAGCGGGGCCGCGCCGCGGTGCTGTGGGCGCACCTGCGCGACATGAACCTCGCGGAGCGCTACCCGCCCACGCCGGAGCTGGCGCAGGCCTACTCCGCGCACTCGCCCGCGCTCACCACCCTGCCCTGGTTCCAGCGCGCGTACGCCTACGCGGAGAAGTCGCTGGCCCTGCGTCAGCAACTGGGCGACGTGTGGGGCCAGGGCCAGTCGCTGCACTTCTACGGCCTGGCCCTCTACGCCTCGTCGCGCTTCAAGGAGTGCATCGAGCGGTGCCGTGAAGCGGTGCGCCTCCTGGAGCGCACCGGCGACCCGTGGGAGGTGAACAACGCCACCTTCCAGATCGCCATGTCGCTCTACCGCCTGGGCCGCCTGAAGGAGGCCGCGGCGGTGAGCCAGAAGCTGCACGCGGCGGCGCTCGCGCTGGGGGACCGGTACTCGCTGCGCCTGGGCCTGGAGGCGTGGGCCAAGTCCACCGGCGGCCGCATCCCCGCGGCGCTGCTGGAGACGGAGCTGGCGGCCCCCACCGCCACCGACCCGCAGAGCTTCGCGGGCGTGCTCCAGGCGGAAGGCCTGCGCCTGCTGCGTGAGAACGAGCCCGCGCGCGCCGCGGAGGTGCTGGAGCGCGCCGAGCGCGTGGTGGAGGACGCGCACCTGCGTCAGGAGTACGTGGCCCCCATCACCCCGTGGCTCGCCACCGCGCGCAGGCGTCTGGCCCAGCAGGCCAGCCCCCTCAATCCCAGGCAGCGCGACCAGCTGCTGAAGGAGGCGGATGGCGTGGCGAAGCGCGCCCATGACGTCGCGCGCACCTACCGCAACAACCTGCCCCATGCGCTGCGCGAGCGCGGCCTGATGTGCGCGCTGCGCGGCCGGCCCGCGCGGGCCCGCAAGCACCTGGACGAAGCGCTGCGCGTGGCCGAGCAGCTGGAGATGCGCCAGGAGCGCGCGCTCACGCTCCAGGCCCGCGGCGAGGTGGGCCGGGTGCAGGGCTGGCCCGGCGCCGCGCGCGACCTGGAGACGGCGGCGCGCGAGCTGGAGGCCATGGAGAACGGCCTGCACAAGGGGACGGAGCACGGCACCGGCGTGGAGACGCTGTCGCTGGTGGACCGCTTCCCGCGCGTGCTGGAGGTGGGGCGCAGGCTCGCGTCCGCCCTGTCGCGCGAGGCCGTCTTCGAAACGGCGCGCCAGTCCATGCAGGAGCTCTTGCGCGCGGAGCGCTGCGCCGTGGTGGACCCTCGCGCGGTGGTGTCCGAGGAGGACGCGAAGAACCAGGGCCTCAGCCGCACCGCGCTCGCCCGCGCGCTGGAGACGGGCCGCATCACCGTGCTGGGCCAGGGGTTGCCCGGCGGCATCAGCGAGAGCATGGAGCTGCTCGGGGTGCGCTCGCTCCTGTGCGCGCCGCTCCAGGTGCGCGGCAAGACGGTGGCGTGCGTGGTGGCCAGCCACCGCAAGGTGGGCGCGCTCTTCGGCGAGGACGAGGAGCGCCTGGCGTCCTTCGTGGCGGTGCTGGCGGGCGCGGCGCTGGAGAACGCGGAGAACTTCGAGCGCGTGGCCGCCCTCTCCGAGGAGCAGGGCCGCCTGTACCGGGAGGAGCAGGAGGCCGTGCGCCGGCGCGACGACTTCCTCTCCATCGCCGCGCATGAGCTGAAGACGCCGCTCACGTCGCTGCAGCTGCACATCCAGGGGCTCCAGGCGAAGGCCAAGGGCGCGCCCATGCCCCCGGAGAAGCTGACCGCGAAGCTGGAGTCCGCCTATTCGCAGACGCAGCGGCTGGGGAAGCTGGTCAACGACCTTCTGGACATCTCCCGCATCGCGCAGGGCCAGCTGCACATCAAGCGCGAGGACGTGGACCTGGTGACGCTGGTGCGCGGCCAGCTGGAGCGCAGCCGCGAGGCCCTGGCCCGCGCCGAGTGCGAGGTGCGCTTCCACGCCAGCGAGCCGCGCCTCATCGGCCACTGGGACGTGCTCCGGCTGGAGCAGGTGGTGGGCAACCTGTTGACCAACGCCATGAAGTACGGCGCGGGCAAGCCCGTGGAGGTGACGCTGGACGGGGACGCGACGGGCGTGCGCCTGGAGGTGCGCGACCACGGCATCGGCATCGCGGAGGAGGACCGGGCGCGCATTTTCGAGCGCTTCGAGCGCGCGGTGTCCGTGCGCCACTACGGCGGCTTCGGGCTGGGGCTGTGGATCGTCCGCGAGATCGTCCAGGCGCTGGGCGGCAACATCGACGTCACCAGCGCCCCGGAGCAGGGCTCCACCTTCACCGTCACCCTGCCCCGCTCCGGCGCACCGGTGCACTGAAGCAGACCCTAGCGGCGCGTCACCTCCAGGTAGATGACGTTGTCCTGCGAGTCGCGGAACAGCCGCACGTTGTCCACCTGCTCCAGCGGCGTCTCCGCCAGCAGGTCGCGCATGCCGTCCTCGTCCCGGTAGGTGAGCCACCAGTCCATGAAGGCCTCCATGTAGCCCGTCTCCGGCGGGTGCACCGCGAAGTTGGCCACCAGCAGGCGTCCCCCCGGGCGCAGCATCTGGAAGAGCAGCCCGGTGAGGCGGGCGGCCACGGAGTCCGACAGGTAGTCGTACAGCCCGGCGGAGTACGCGAAGTCCAGGTCCTGGAACGCCGCCTTGCCCGCGAGCAGCGAGCGGACCGAGCCGCACACCGGCCGCACGACGCCCCCCGGGTGCAGGCGCGAAATCTCCGCCAGGCTCACCGGATCCTGGTCGAACGCGATGAGCTCCTGGAGCCTCCGCTCCGCCACCGCGCGCGACGACTCCGCCTCCCGCAGGTGCCCGCACGCCACCGACAGCACGCGCCCGTCGGGCCGCCGCCCGGCCGTCTCGTCCATCATCCGCGCGAGCAGCTCCCGGCGCTCGCGCACGCTGCGCGCGGAGGGCTGCCCGTGCATGTAGCGGTAGATTTCGCGGCCCGCGTGCAGCTCGTCCGCCGCGTGGTCCATGTAGAGATAGTCGATGAGCGCCGCGTCCCCCGCGTAGCCGCGCGGCCGCTCGAAGGCGTGCCGGGTGAAGGGGCACTGATGCAGGAAGGGGCGCATGGGGTGCTTGCGCGCCAGCTCCTGGCAGAAGCGCTTCCACACCTCCGGGCTCCACTGCCGCCGCCGCTTGATGAGCCCCCCGTGCAGGGCGGTCATGCCGGCGTGCAGCGTCTCGTCCGGGCCCTGCATCATCCGGGAGTGCAGGCGGTCCAGCCACTCCCGCGCCTCCGTGAACGCTTCCTCTGCTGGGAGTGCCTCTTCCCGGGGGGCATTCACCAGGATGAGGTGGTTGGCTTCAGGCGCGACCGGAAGAGCCGCGCCGTGGACCGACAGGATGGGCTGGCGCATAGGCATCATCCTGACAACCCGGGAGCAGGGGGCATCCACTTCCCGCGCCTCCGCCTTTCGCCCGGTCTGGCTCCAGCCAGCCGGCCGGGCCACCCTGCACCGCCCGGCCCACACCGGCCGCACGTGGCGTGACGCACCGGGTCCGCGGCGCCCTCCAGGCACGGTTCTATCCGCAAGGTCCGACAATCCCCGCCCCCGGGGAGCGAATGCAGGGGGCGCGGTATCCGGCGACAGGCACTGCGGTTAGGATGGCGCGCCCCGCCTGGAAGAGAGCCGCAAGCCGCGCATGAAGATTGAAATCGCCCACCTGCCCCACGACATCATCGAGATCATCTATCCGTCGGAAGTGACGCCGAAGGACGTGACCGAGTACGTCGAGCAACTGAAGAAGGACATCACCGCCCGCGGGGGCACGGAGTGGTCCGCGCTGGTGGACCAGTCCAGGCTTCGGGTGATGCCCGCCTCGGTGGTGGGGGAGATGGCCCGGCTGAACGCCTACGCCCAGCAGCGCGGCATGAAGCGCTCCGCGCGCGTGGTGAGCGACCCCGGCAGCGGCCTGCAGGCGTGGCGCATGACCAAGAACGCCGGCCTCACCATCCCGGCGAAGACCTTCGAGACCCGCTCCGAGGCCCTGTCCTGGCTCGAAGCCCCCGACGCGGACTGAAAGCAGAACCCCCGACGTCCCCTCCCCCCCGGTCCTTTCATGCGACCGCACGGGTCCGCCTACGTCTTCCAGTAACACCCCCATTCTTCGCTGTGTCTGTCGCCGTACCCGTCAGGAGTCACCCCGCATGTCCGTGTCCGTCCCCGCCCGCCGCGCGAAGCTGCTCGGCACCCTGTTCTGTACCCTCACCGCCCTGGCCTGCGGGCCGGCCCCCGAGTCCGGCGCGCCGGAGCAGCAGCCCGCGCTGACCGAGTCCAGCGCACCGGTCGTCTACGGCAACGACGACCGCTACGACGTCTACGCGCACCCCAACGCGGCCCTGCGGGACCTGGCGCGTCAGTCCACCGTGATGCTGACGGTCCCGGACTTCCTCGACATGAGGGACCCGAACAACGTCAAGGTGGACCCGCTGACGCTGGGCGAATACGAGGAACTCTGCTCGGACCAGCGCTTCTACGACGACCCCATCCCGGCCCTCTGCTCCGGCACGCTCATCGACGATGACCTGGTGCTCACCGCCGGCCACTGCGTGGGGCCCGCGACGCCCAACGACGACTTCATCGAGTGCAAGGACGCGCGCTTCGTCTTCAACTTCTACAAGACGGCGGACGGCCAGCTGCAGAACATCACCAGCCAGGACGTCTTCTCCTGCAAGAGCATCGTCGCGCGGCACCTGAGCACCGGGAACGAAGCCAGCATCCTGGACTACGCCATCATCCGGCTGGACCGCTCCGCGGCGCCGCGCTTCAAGCCCGCCCCGGTGCGTCCGGGCAACGCGGCCCTGACGACGGGCCAGAACGTGGCCGTCATCGGCAGCGGCAGCGGCGTCCCGTTCAAGATCGACTCGGGCGGCTCCGTGCGTGAGAACAACGCCGAGTACATGGACTTCTTCGTCGCCAGCACGGACACCTTCGCGGGCAACTCCGGCTCCGGCGTGTACGAGACGGCCAACAACACGGTGGCGGGCATCCTGGTGCGCGGCGACGAGGACTACAAGCGGCGCGCGGGCGCCAGCTGCTACGAGGTCAACGTCTGCGCGGAGAATGGCTGCAACGGTGAGGAGATCACCTACGTGCACCACGCCATCCAGGGGCTGTGCACGGCCACCACCAACCTGCGGCTGTGCGGCACCACGCCGCCGAACTTCACCTTCACCGCGACCAACACCTCCAGCGCCACGCGCAACACCGTCAACGGCACGGTGACGCTCAAGGCGGGCGACAAGCTCACCGTGGGCACCTGCGGCGTCAAGGACGCGGCCCTCACCAGCGGTGACTCCTACGTGCGCCTGCGCGGCCCGGCCGGCACGGAGGTCGCCTCCAACGACGACGGCTGCGGCAGCGGCTTCGGTTCGAAGCTCACCTACACTGCCAGCGTCGCGGGCACCTATGAAGTCCGCGCCGGCTGCTACCAGAACGGCAGCTGCGCCGGCACGGTGGCCTGGGAAATCACCTCGGGCGGCACGACCACGCCCACGGGCGGCACCCAGGCCTTCAGCGTCAGCGACACCGCCAACGCCACGCGCAACACGCAGAACGTGAACGTGGACATCGCGGCCGGCCAGACGCTGACCTTCGGCAGCTGCGGCGTGGGGAGCGCGACGGGCACGGGTGACACGGTGGTACGCCTGTTCAACGCCGCCGGCCAGCAGGTGACGTTCAACGACGACGCCTCCGGCTGCGGCTCGCTGTCCCGCGCGACCTACACCGCGCCGGCGAGCGCGGGCGGCGCGTACGTGATCCGCGTGGGCTGCTTCGGCGGCGATGCGTGCAGCGGCACGCTGGCCTGGACCCTCCAGTAGCCTTTCGCTTCCCTGTTTCCCTTCCGGGCCCGTCCCTCCCTCCTGGGGAGTGGCGGGCCCGGTGTCTTTTGGGCTTCCCGCCGCCCGCCAGGAAGGCAGGCGGAGGCACGGGCACCGCGCAGGCGGGGAACAGCCGCCGCCTTAACTTGAAGGCCTCATCCCAGTCTCTTCGAGGCCGCGTGTGCTGTCACCGGACGCCCGACAACAGGAACTCTGGCGCCGGGCACGCCGGCTGTCGTCCGCCATGGCGGGGCTGACGCTCGTGCTGAGCGCGGCGGTGCTCCTGGGGTGGGCGGTGGGGAGCGTGACGCTGACGCAGCTCGTTCCCGGTCTGCCAGCGATGGTCCCCTTGACGGCCTCGGCCCTGATGCTCACCGCGGGCGCGGAGCTGGCGCTGGGTGGGCGGCGGGCCGCGGCGCGGCGGGTGGGCGTGCTGCTGGCCCTGACGGTCGCGCTGTGGAGCGTGCTGCTGCTGGGCACCTACCTGGGGAACTCCCCTCGCTGGGACGCCTTCTTCCAGGCGCTGGGCGGGCGCACGTCGCCGCAATCCGCGGCGCTGCTGCTGCTGCTCGGCCTGGCGCTGGCGCTCCGGGATGCGCGAAGCCGGTGGGGCGCGCGGGCCTTCCAGGGGATGGCGCTGGGGGCCCTGTTCCTGTCCTTCAGCGTGCTGGTGGCCTACTCGTTCCAGGAGCCGCGGTTCTACTGGTTCACCGGCCGGGGGGGCATTGGCATCGCGCTGCACACCGACGTGGCCCTGCTGCTCCTGTCCCTGGGAGCGCTGCTCCTGAGTCCGGAGCAGGGCGTGGCGGGTGCGTTCCTGCACGCGGGCGCGGGCGGAATCATGGCCCGGCGGCTGATGCCCGCGCTGCTCGTGCCCCTGGTGGGCGGCGTGGCGGCGCACCAGACGCTGCGCCACACGCGGATGGATGCCCGCCTGGCCTGGTCGCTGCTGGTGGTGACCCAGGGGGCGGTGCTGACCTGGGTGGTCTGGCGCGCGGCCACACGCCTCAACACCCTGCATGCCGAGCAGCTGCGGGCCGAGGAGCGCACCCGGGAGGACGCGCGGACCCAGCGGCGGCTGGCGGAGGAGAACGCGCGGCTCTACGCGGAGGCGGAGGAGGCCGCCCGCGCGCGCGAGGACGTGCTGGCCGTCGTGTCCCATGACCTCAAGAACCCGCTCTCCACGGTGCGGATGGGGACGGGCCTGCTCACGCGGCGGCTGGACGCGCTGGCGGGAGGGGCGGCGCTCCAGCGGCAGGTGGCCGCCATCGACCGGGCGGCGGCGCACATGCAGGACCTCATCACCCGGCTCCTGGACGCCGCGCGGATGGACGCGGGCCACCTTCTCATGCTGGACCGCCGCTCCGAAGCGGTGGAGCCGCTCGCCCAGGAGGCGCTGGCGATGGTGGAGCCCCAGGCCCAGGACAAGGGCGTCCGCCTGGAGCGCCGGCTCTCCCAGGGGCTGAGCGCCTCCTGCGACCGCCCGCGCATCCTCCAGGTGCTGGCCAACCTGCTGGGCAACGCCGTCAAGTTCACCCCGCCCGGAGGCACCGTGACGGTGAGCACCACGCATGACGCGGGGACCGTGAGCGTGAGCGTGCGCGACACCGGTCCCGGCATCCCCAAGGCCCACCAGGCCCGGCTCTTCCAGCGCCACTGGCAGGCGAGCGACACCGCCCACCAGGGCAGCGGCCTGGGGCTCTACATCGCCTGCGGCATCGTCACCGCCCACGGGGGCCGCCTCTGGGTGGACAGCGACGAAGGCGCAGGGACGACGTTCACCTTTACCTTGCCGGAGTCTCCCCCCAACCACCCGCCCCTTGACACCTTGGAGGGCGAGGTCTAACGCAAGGCGCCATGAGCACACCCCGCTTCCCGCCGTCGCCCCGCCGCCCCGTGAGCACCGAGGGTCCGCTGCGAGTCCTGCTGCTGGAGAACATCCACGCCTCGGCCCAGGAGATGCTGAAGGCGGAGGGCTTCGAGGTGGAGCGGCTGTCCGCCGCGCTCAAGCCGGAGGACCTGGCGGAGCGGCTCAAGGGCGTGCACCTCCTGGGCATCCGCAGCAAGACGACGGTGCCGGAGGAGTCGCTGAAGTACGCGGAGGACCTGCTGGCGATCGGGGCCTTCTGCATCGGCACCAACCAGGTGGATCTGCTCGCCTCCAGCGTGCACGGCGTGCCGGTGTTCAACGCGCCGTTCAGCAACACGCGCAGCGTGGCGGAGATGGTGCTGGCGGAGGTGGTGGTGCTGACGCGCCAGCTGTTCGACCGCAGCCGCGAGGTGCACGCGGGGCAGTGGCGCAAGGTGGCCACGGGCAGCCACGAGGTGCGCGGCAAGACGCTGGGCATCATCGGCTACGGGCACATCGGCTCGCAGCTGGGCGTGCTGGCGGAGGCCCTGGGCATGCGCGTCCTCTACTACGACGTGATGACGAAGCTGCCCCTGGGCAACTCGCGGCCGGTGCCCTCGCTGAACGCGCTGCTGGCGGAGTCCGACTTCGTGACGCTGCACGTGCCGGCGCTGGCCTCCACGCACCTGATGATGGGCGCGGAGCAGCTGGCGGCCATGAAGCCGGGCGCGTGCCTCATCAACGCCAGCCGCGGCACGGTGGTGGACATCCCGGCGCTGGCGCAGGCGCTGCGCTCCAAGCACCTGGGCGGCGCGGCGGTGGACGTGTACCCGGAGGAGCCGGAGGGCAACTCGGACGGCTTCGTGACGGAGCTGCAGGGGCTGCCCAACGTGGTGCTCACGCCGCACATCGGCGGGTCCACGGAGGAGGCGCAGGCCTCCATTGGCAAGGAGGTGGCCACGTCGCTGCTCAAGTTCGTGAAGGGCGGCGCGACGACGGGCGCGGTGAACTTCCCCAACGTGGAGGCGCCCATCAACCCGGGCACCCACCGCATCATCAACGTGCACCGCAACACGCCGGGCGTGCTCCGCGACATCAACCGCATCGTGTCCGACCTGAACGCCAACATCCACGCGCAGGTGCTGAGCACGGACGCGAACGTGGGCTACCTGGTGATGGACCTGGACCAGGACGTGTCCCGCCAGGTGTGCGAGGCCATCGCCGGACTGGAGACGGACATCAAGACGCGCATCGTGTCCTAAGCGTCCAAAATCTTCCCCGGGTTGAGGATGCCCGCGGGGTCCAGCGCGCGCTTGAGGGTGCGCAGCAGCTCCAGCTCACCGGGCGCGCGCGTGTAGTCCAGGTAGTCCTTCTTGAGCAGGCCGATGCCGTGCTCGGCGGAGATGCTGCCGCCGTGCTTGCGCACGAGGTCGAACATGGCGTGGTCGGACTGCTTCGCGTGGGCGAAGAAGTCCGCCTTCTCCACCGCGTCCGGCTTCATCACGTTGACGTGCAGGTTGCCGTCGCCAATGTGGCCGAAGAGGCAGATCTCCCAGCCCGGGTAGCGGCTGGCGAACACCGCATCCAGCTCCGCGCAGAACGCCTCCAGGTTCGCCACCGGCAGGGAGATGTCGTTCTTGTGCAGCACGCCCGTGGCGGAGAGGCTCTCGCTGATGGACTCGCGCAGCGACCACAGCTCCTGCGCCTGCGCCGCGCCTTGCGCCTGGGTGCCGTCCGTGACGAGCCCGCGCTCGAAGAGCGAGCCGAGCCACGCCTCCACCGCCGCCGGGTCGCCGCCCTCGGACTCCAGGAGGACGTAGCAGCCGCTGGGGGACTCGAAGGGCGAGCGCAGCTTGCGGTGGCGCTGCACGCGGGCCAGGCACTTGTCGGTGAAGAACTCGTAGGCGGAGAGCACCAGCGGCGCCTGGCGCGCGTCGCGGAACAGCCGCAGCACGGCGGCCACGTCCGGCACCGCGAAGAGGAAGACGTCCTGCTTGCCCGGCAGCCGCGTCAGCTTGAGCGTGGCCTCCGTGATGACGCCCAGCGTGCCCTCGCTGCCGATGAAGAGCTGGCGCAGGTCCACGCCGGTGTTGTTCTTCTCCAGCGCGCCGTTGAGCTCCAGCACCTGCCCCTGCGCCGTCACCACCTGGAGGCCCAGCACCCACTGCCGGGTGAGGCCGTAGCGGATGACCTTCACGCCGCCCGCGTTGGTGGCGATGTTTCCACCCACGGTGCTGCTGCCCTTGGACGCGAAGTCCACCGGCCAGGTGAGCCCGTGCGGCGCGCAGTGCTGGTGCACTCCTTCCGTCACCGCGCCCGCCTGCACGCGCACCGTGTTGCCCAAGAGGTCCACGGGCTCCATGCGCGTCATCCGCTTGAGCGACAGCACCACCTCGCCGTGCATGGCCACCGCCCCGCCCGCCAGGCCCGTGCGCCCGCCGGAGGGCACCAACGCAACGCGGTGCTGGTGGCACAGCGCCACGAAGCGGGCCACCTCCTCCGTGGTGCGAGGGAAGACCACCGCACCCGGCGCGGGGGCGTACACGCGCGTCCAGTCGCGGCCGTACTCCTGGAGCTCCGCGGGCTCCCGGGTGAGGAAGTCGGCGGGGAAGGACTCGGCGATGGCGCGGAGGAAGTCGGCGGGCAGCGCGGCGGTGGACATGGGTCCAAGGCGTATTGCAGCCCCTGGGGCATGACAAGCCCGGCGGCGGCCCGGCGCACGGCTCCCGACGCATGCCGGGCTGGGAAAGAGCCAAGGCGTCCGGCTCCTTCCGTATAGGGCTTGGACGCCGCGTCCCCGTCGCGGCCCTGCCCTTTCGAGGTTCCCATGTCGTCGTTCCGCGCACTCGCCCTGCTGGCCGCCCTGTCCCTTGTCCCGAGCAGCGCCGGAGCCGAACCGGAAACCCCCGTCGTGGGCGTGCCCTATGTCTTCGCGACGGTGGACGCCTACACCGTGGCCGCCATCTCGCTCGAAATCACCGGGACACTCGTGGGAGAGAACACGCCGCGCACCTTCAGGTTCTGGCCCGGGGGAAGATCCACCGACGCAACCGTCTCCGTGGAGGCTGCCCGGTGTGACCGACTGGCGCTGCTCGCGATGACCCGGCCCGGGCGATACCTGTTCACGTGGAAGTGGGACACCACCGCCTTCAACATCGTGACCTGCACGCTGACCCGTCAGTAGCCCCGGCTCCTTCCATGAAGACGCGGGTGCGCATGATGCGGGCATGGGTGTGGCTCGCCCTGGGACTCCAGTTGGGCTGCGGTGACGGTGGCGGCGTGGGCCCCCGGGATCGGGACGGCGACGGCCACCCGGCGGGGGTGGACTGCGATGACGCGGACCCCACCCGGTGGCGGTCCGTCGCGGGCTACGCGGACACGGACGGCGACGGCTTCGGCGACACGGCCTGGCCTGTCACCTGCGTGGGCGACACGACGAAGGACTGGACGCAGCAGGCGGGCGACTGCGCGCCCGGGGATGCCACCCGGTGGCGCCTGGTGCCGGGCCTGTACCCGGACGCGGACGGAGACGGGGCCACGGGCGCGGGCCCGGTGACGGCCTGCGTGGGGTCCACGCTCGAGGGCTACCGGGAGCAGCTGGGGGAACCGGACTGCGATGACGGGGACGCGGCGGTGTCGGCCCTGTCCGAGGTGTGGACGGACACGGACGGGGACGGCGTGGGCGCGGGAATGGCCATCGGCTGGTGCCCGAGCCGGGGGCGCCCGCCGCCCTCGGGGTATGCGCTCACCTCCGGCGACTGCGCGCCCGGGGACACGGGCCGCTGGCGGATGCTCCCCTTCACACACCGGGACGCGGACGGGGACAGCTTCGCCGTGGCGATGGAGGGCACGGTGTGCTCGGGCGAGCAGCTGCCCCCGGGCTACGACACCGTGTCCGACCCGGAGGACTGCGACGACAGCAATGCCAACCGCACGGTCCGGGTCCAACGCTGGTTGGATCCGGACGGGGACGGCTACGGCGACGGAGCGCCGGTGCTCCGCTGCGTGGGCCCGGGGGAGTCCGCGCCGGGAGAGACCTTCCGGGGAGGGGACTGCGCGCCGGGTGACGACACCCGCTGGCGGCCCCTGCCCTACGCCTCGCGGGATGAGGACGGCGACGGACGCTTCTCACGCTCGGCGGGCGCGGTGTGCAGCGGCTTCTGGTTGCCTCGGGGCTATTCCTCCGCGGAGCGCGACGACGACTGTGATGACGCGAACGGGGCGGTGTACTTCACCTGGAGCGTCCACGCGGACGAGGACGCGGACGGCGTGGGTTCCGGCGCGGAGGTTCCCGTCTGTGGCGGGGCGACCGTGCCCACGGGCTTCTCCACGCAGGACACCGACTGCGCGCCCCAGGACGCGACCGCGTGGCGGATGCGGAGCTTCACCCACCGGGACGCCGACGGCGACACGTACACCGTGGCCCAGAGCGGTACGGTCTGCTCGGGCACGGCCCTACCCGCGGGCCATGCCTCCCAGCCGCTGTCGGGCGAGGACTGCGACGACTCGAACGCCGCCGTCTTCCGGAGCCTGGCGGCCTACCCGGACACGGATGGGGACGGCGTGGGCGCGGGAGCACCGACGGTCCTCTGCACCAACGGCCAGGTTCCCAGCCCCTGGTCCGACCGTGACACGGATTGCGCCGAGGAGGATGCGGCGCGCTGGCAGAAGCTGACGGCCCTCCACGCGGACCAGGATGGGGACGGCGTCACCGCGCCCATCCCCGCGCAGCGCGTCTGCTCGGGAGAGGCGTTGCCCGCGCCCTACTTTTTCAAGGCCGTGGGCAATGACTGCGACGACGCGGACGCGGCCCGCTACCGGTGGACCTACCTCTACCGCGACCAGGACGCCGACGGCGTCGGGGCCACGCCCCGGGAGATGATGTGCATCGGCGCGTCAGCGGTTGCTGGATGGTCGCGGTACGGGGATGACGCGGATGACAACGACGCCGCCGTCCAGACAGACGAGGCCGCCGACGAGGAGCTGAGCCTCATCCTGGACCTGTGAGCCCTACGCCGGGAGATGGCGGCCAGGCCCCGCGTGGCCGTCATCCCTGTTGCGGTGCCAGTAGGACGCGGCCTTGACCCACTCCGCGGGATGGCCGCGCTCCTCGGGTGGTAGGCGCGCGGCGTGAAGCCGCGCATCACCGGCTCTCCCGCGCGGCGGACCGCGCGGTGGGAGCCACCCGCAAATTCCTACCCATACAACCTGCCACGAGGGAACTGGAGAAGGGGACCTGGGACCACGTGTCACCTGCTACGGTCGTCGAGGTCCTCGCTGGAGGTCGTCCGCCGGTGCCGCTCGTTCCCCATCACCTCGCAGCGCTGTCCCTGCTCCTGCTGGGCGCGAGCGCCCTGGCCCAGGAGGCCCCACGAGGCCGTGAGCTGACGCGGCGCCGGGTGACGCTCTCCCGGTCCACGGCCGACACGCCGGTGGAGCTGCACGTCGCGCCCGACTACCTCACCACGCTGGAGTTCGACGCTCCCGTGGAAAGGGCTGGCGTGAAGCTGGGAGACCGCGGAGGCCACTTCGCGCTGTTCGAGGTGGGCACGCGGCTGGTGACGCTCAAGCCCGCGCGCGACCTCCCTCCCGGCGAACGTGTGATGCTGACCGTGCCCTTCGCGGATGACCGGGTGCCCGCCGCGGCCGTGTTCGCGCTCGTCCTGCGCCCCTCCGAGGTGGACATGCACGTGCAGGTGGTGCGACTGCCGCGCACGGCCGAAGCGGTGCAGGCCGAGTTGGACGAAGTGCGCGCCGCGTGCGCGAGCACGGAGGCGGAGCTGGAAGCGCTCCGGGCGCGAAGCACCGTGAATGGTCCGGCCGGCATGATCCTCGCTGGCCTGTTGGACTCCTCGGGAATCGAGATCATTCAAACCACTCTCGATGCGAAAGGCGGAGACGGGCTGTCCGTGCAAGTCGTCACCTGCTACCAGGGGCCCGGGTGGGCGGTCCTGTCGCTGGAGGTGGAGAATACCGGCTCCGCTCCCTGGACACCGGCGAAGGCGAGGCTCGTGCTCGCGAACGGCGGACGGGCCCGCGTCCTACCGGTGCGGATGAAGGAGGCCCGGATTGAACCGGGCGCGACGGCCCGTGTCGTGATGGAGCTCGAGAAATCGGGCAGCCCCCCAAAGGCCATCCAGTTGGAGCTGCGCGACAGCGCGGGCACCCGTCGCATTCTCATCCCATCCCTGATGTTCTAGAAGCGGGCGCATGGCCATCTCGACGATTCCCGCCCACCTGGGGCCTGGTCAGCGGGTGGATGGGTTTCGCGTGGTGCGTCCGCTGGGTTCGGGCAGCTATGGCGCGGTCCTCCTCGTGGAGAAGGCGGGACAGCGCTTCGCTATGAAGTTCTCCACGCACCGCGCCGGCAGTGGGGATGAACAGCAGGCGGACGCGCGCCTGATGCGCGAACTGGTGTGCCTGCTCCACCTGCATGAGCATCCCAACATCGTGCGCTGTTGGGCCCACAGCCGCTGGCCCGACATCCAATACGGATGGAGCTACATCCTCCTGGAATACGTGGAGGGCTGCACGCTGGGGGAGTGGCTGGAGAAGACCCACCCCACGGCGCACGAAGTGGTGCGGGTGTTCGTCAAGCTCGCCTCGGCCCTGGCCCATGCGCACGCCCGCGGCGTGTTCCACCGGGATGTGAAGCTGAGCAACATCGTCGTGCGCGCCTCCGACGGCGAGCCCTTCCTCCTGGACTTCGGCGTCAGCCGCTACCTGCTCGCACCGGAATTGACGGACACGCCCCTGCCTCCTGGCACCCGGCGCTACCGTTCACCGGAAGCCGCCCGCTTCCTGAAACGCCATGGCGACGAGCGCGGGGCCCGCTATGACTTCAAGGCCACCGATGACATCTACGCGCTGGGGCTCTGCCTCTATGACCTGCTGACGATTCCCAGGCCGGCGAGCGCCCCGCCCGCGCTCTACGTGGGAGGCCGGTGGACTCCGCCCGCGCCGCAGACGCTCAACCCGCGCGTGCCCGAAGCCCTGGGCCGGGCCGCCCTCCACTTCATCGCCCCGGACCCCGGGCAGCGTGCGGCCTCCGCTGAAGTGATGCGGCGGGAACTGGCGGAGCTGCTGCTGGAGACCGGGGACACCTGGAGGAAGGAGCCGTTGCACGTGGCCGCGCCACCGCTCCAGCCCGTTTCCTCGCAAGCGCCCCTGGAGAAGCAGGCCCCCGGGTGGCACAGGGGTGGGTGGGGAG
>NZ_RAVY01000197.1:0-17784 GCF_003611625.1 Corallococcus sp. CA054B | reverse complement strand
GTGTCCTGGGCGAGGGCGGGCGCGGAGAGAAGGACGAGCAGGGCCAGGGGCCAGCGACGCATGAAACCTCCGGAGGGAAGCGCGGCAGCGTAGCAGAGGACGCCGGGCCGGGGTCCTCCGAGCAGGCGGGCATCGGACGGTCTCTTCGGATGCCACAACGCACCGCGTGCATGTGGGGGCGGACGTTGGTATGGGGGGCGCCCGATGCCCAAGCGTACCGATATCCGGAAGGTTCTCGTGATTGGCTCGGGCCCGATTGTCATCGGGCAGGCCGTCGAGTTCGACTACTCAGGCACCCAGGCGATCAAGGCGCTTCGGGACGAGGGCGTGGAGGTGGTGCTGCTCAACAGCAACCCCGCCACGGTGATGACGGACCCAGAGTTCGCGCACCGCACCTACATTGAACCCATCACCGTGGAAGCGGCGGAGAAGATCCTCGCCGCCGAGCGGCCAGACTCCCTGCTGCCCACCATGGGCGGGCAGACGGCGCTGAACCTGGCCAAGGCGCTCGCGGAGCGCGGCATCCTGGAGAAGTACGGGGTGCGGCTCATTGGCGCGTCCCTGGAGGCCATCAACAAGGCCGAGGACCGCCAGCTCTTCAAGGCGGCCATGCAGAAGATCGGCGTGGCGCTGCCCAAGAGCGGCTACGCGACGACGCTCACGGACGCCATGGCGCTGGTGGAGGAGATCGGCTTCCCGGCCATCATCCGTCCCTCCTTCACGCTGGGTGGAACGGGCGGCGGCATCGCGTACAACCGCGAGGAGTTCGAGACCATCTGCCGCTCGGGCCTCAAGGCGAGCCCCACCTCCACCATCCTCGTGGAGGAGAGCGTGCTCGGCTGGAAGGAGTACGAGCTGGAGGTGGTCCGCGACTCCGCGGACAACGTCATCATCATCTGCTCCATCGAGAACCTGGATCCGATGGGCGTGCACACCGGTGACTCCATCACCGTGGCGCCCGCGCAGACGCTGACGGACCGCGAGTACCAGCGCATGCGGCAGGCGTCGCTGGCCATCATCCGCGAGATTGGCGTCGACACGGGCGGCTCCAACATCCAGTTCGGCATCCACCCGCGAGACGGCCGCATGGTCGTCATCGAGATGAACCCGCGCGTGTCGCGCTCCAGCGCGCTGGCGTCCAAGGCGACGGGCTACCCCATCGCGAAGGTCGCCGCGAAGCTGGCGCTGGGCTACACGCTGGACGAGCTGCGCAACGACATCACCCGCGACACGCCGGCCTCCTTCGAGCCGACGCTGGACTACGTGGTGGTGAAGGTGCCGCGCTTCAACTTCGAGAAGTTCCCCAAGGCGGACCGCACGCTGACCACGAGCATGCGCTCGGTGGGCGAGGTGATGGCCATTGGCCGCACCTTCCCCGAGGCGTACATGAAGGCGCTGCGCTCCATGGAGCTGGGGCGCGTGGGCCTGGAGTCGCCGGAGCTGCCCACGGAGAAGGAAGAGCGCGAGAAGGTGCTGCACGAGGGCCTGCGCGTGCCCCGTCCGGAGCGCCCGTGGTTCGTGGCGCAGGCCTTCCGCGAGGGCATGACGGTGGAGCAGGTGCACCAGCTCTCCGCCATCGACCCGTGGTTCCTGCGGCACATCGAGGCGCTGGTGCGCGAGGCGCAGTCGCTGGCGGACATTGGCCGCCTGGACCACCTGGCGGACGACGTCTTGCGGCAGGCCAAGGCGCACGGCTTCTCCGACAAGTACCTGGGCAACCTGATGGGCTACCCGGAGGCGGAGGTGCGGGCGCACCGGCACGCGCGCGGCATCCGTCCGGTGTTCAAGCGGGTGGACACCTGCGCCGCGGAGTTCGAGGCGTACACGCCCTACCTCTACTCCACCTACGAGGAGGAGGACGAGGCGCCCCCCACGGACCGGCAGAAGGTCCTCATCCTGGGCAGCGGTCCCATCCGCATCGGCCAGGGCATCGAGTTCGACTACGCGTGCGTGCACGCGGCCTTCGCGCTGCGCGAGGCCGGGTACGAGACGGTGATGGTCAACTGCAACCCGGAGACGGTGTCCACGGACTACGACACGTCCGACCGCCTCTACTTCGAGCCGCTGACGATTGAAGACGTGCTGGAGGTGTCCCAGCGCGAGAAGCCGGTGGGCGCCATCGTGCAGTTCGGCGGGCAGACGCCGCTGCGCCTGAGCGTGCCGCTGGAGCAGGCGGGGCTGCCGATTCTTGGTACGTCGCCGGACGCCATCGACCGGGCGGAGGACCGCGAGAAGTTCGCGAAGCTGATTGAGAAGCTGGGCCTGAAGCAGCCGGAGAACGGCGTCGCGCGCAGCCACGCGGAGGCCTTCAAGGTGGCCGAGCGCATCGGCTACCCGGTGATGGTGCGTCCGTCGTACGTGCTGGGCGGGCGGGCGATGGAGACGGTCTACGACGCGGCCAGCCTGGAGCGCTACATGCGCGAGGCGGTGAGCGCGTCGCCGGAGCACCCGGTGCTCATCGATCGCTTCCTGAAGGACGCCATCGAGGTGGACCTGGACCTGGTGGCGGACCGCACGGGGCAGGTGCTGATTGGCGGCGTGCTGGAGCACATCCAGGAGGCGGGCGTGCACTCGGGTGACGCGGCGGCGACGCTGCCTCCGCACTCGCTGTCGCCGGACCTGGTGGAGCGGATGAAGGACCAGGCCATCTCCATGGCGCGCGAGCTGGGCGTGGTGGGGCTGATGAACGTGCAGTTCGCCATCCAGGGGAAGAACATCTACATCCTGGAGGTGAACCCGCGCGCGAGCCGCACGGTGCCGTTCATCTCCAAGGCGACGGGCGTCCCAATGGCGAAGATCGCGGCGCTCTGCATGGTGGGCAAGACGCTGAAGGAGCTGGGCCGCACGGAGGAGCCGGAGTTCCGGCACGTGGCGGTGAAGGAGAGCGTCTTCCCGTTCGCGCGCTTCGCTGGCGTGGACGTGATCCTGGGCCCGGAGATGAAGTCCACGGGCGAGGTCATGGGCCTGGCGGAGGACTACGCGTCCGCGTTCGCGAAGAGCCAGCTGGCGGCGGGCGTGAAGCTGCCCAAGAGCGGCCGGGTGTTCATCTCCGTGAAGGACGAGGACAAGCCCGCGGTGGTGGACCTGGCGAAGCGCCTGCGGTCGATGGGCTTCAGCCTGACGGCGACGGCGGGCACGCACGACTACCTGCTGACGAAGGGCATCGAGTCGCAGCGGGTGCAGAAGGTGAAGGAGGGCCGGCCGAACATCGTCGACAAGATCGTCGACGGGGAGATCGTCCTGGTCATCAACACCACCTTCGGCAAGCAGGAGATCGCGGACAGCTTCTCCATCCGCCGTGAGGCGCTGATGCACTCGGTGCCGTACTACACGACGGTGCAGGCGGCGCGCATGGCGGTGGGCGCGCTGGAGTCGCTGAAGCGCTCGGAGCTCGCGGTGAAGCCGCTGCAGGGCTACCTGTACGGCGAAGGCGGCGTGCCTCCGGCGCGCCGGTAGGGACGGGCCGCGGATGGCTGGGACCGGGCCCCCTGGACGACAGGGAGGCCCGGTTCGTCACCTGGAGAGGAATGGCGTGAGTCGCTCCACCTCACGATTCGTGCCCCCAGGCCTGAGAGGATGGCTCCTCCTCGGATGCATGGTCACTGCATGCGCGGAGCGGACGGTCGTCGCTCAGGGGCGTACGGCGGGAAGGCCTGTCAATCCCAAGGAGGCCGTCCCGGATGTGGATCATGACGGGGACGGCCTGGGGGGCCGCGAGGACAACTGTCCGCTTGTCTTCAACCCGGAACAGCAGGACCGTGATGGGGACCACATCGGAGACGCGTGCGACCCGGACCTCGTTTACGCGGATGCGCGGCTCGTGGCGTCCCTGGCGCCATCCCCAGTCCTCGTGAACGACGAGGTCCGGCTGTCGGCGACAGTCACCAACACAGGCAACCTCCCCGCGACGGGCCTCTCCGTTCGAGTCATCCTGCCCGAGGCCATGACCCTGCTGCGAAGCACGGATGGAACGGGCCGGCCGTGTCACGTCTCCGGGACGCGCGTCATTTGCGCGATGCCAGCGATTGTAGGGATTGCCTCCGCGAGCATCTCGCTCGTGCTGAGGCCGACCGAGGCCGGGGAGCATTCCGTCTTCGTGGTCGCAGACCTGCCTGGAGATCCGACCCTGGAGGACTGCCTGATGACGCTGGAGGGAACCGCGGTCACCCACATGTCTGGTTTGCCGGGCTCCAAGAAGCGCGACTGAGCTGGAGGGGGCGTTCTTCAGGCTGTGTCTGGAGTGATGATGTGAGTTGCTCGACATGGCTGTTTTCACGAATTTGAAGGCAAGTCCTTTTGGGTGCGCCAGGTGAAGGCGTGTGACCTGGCGTGATATGTCCGTGCGCAAATGGTGTTCTTGCTCCCGCTTGGAGTGGAGGGTGCGACGCTCGACCGTCGCCCCTGGGTCTCCGTCTCCATCGCCGCGCTCTGTGCCGTGGCCTTCTTCATCACCTGGGTGGTTCCAACGAACCCGGGCGGGGTGGGCGAGGGCGAGGTTCGCGAGCTGCTCCAGGAGACGCTCGCCCATCCCGATCTGGAGCTGCCCCCGGGCTGCAACTCGCTCCTCAGTGAGCACGGACAGGCGCTGCTGGCCCGGCTGAAGGAGGAGATGGAGGCGCCGGCCAGGGGCGTGGACGTGAATGCGCTCCAGGCTCGGCTCGACGCGCACTGCGAGAGCGTCCTGGAGGCGAGGGATTCGGGCCTGCTCTACCGCCTGGGGCTCGTGCCCGCGCGGGGTCCGCTGCAGTGGGGCTGGCTGACGTACATGTTCCTGCACCTCGGGTGGATGCACCTGCTGGGGAACCTGCTGTTCTTCTACGTCGTGGGGTTGCTGCTCGAGGACGCGTGGGGCCGGCCGCTGTTCGCGGCCTTCTACGGGGTGGGGGGCCTGGTGGCGGGGATTGCCCACTTCGCGCTCGATACCCAATCCCAGACACTGATGGTCGGTGCCTCCGGAGCGGTGGCGGCGTGCATGGGCGCGTTCTGTCTGCGCTTCGCCACGCGCAAGGTCCGCGTGGGCTATCTCTTCTGGCTCCTGAAAATATGGCGCGGCACCTTTGGCGTTCCGGGCTGGCTGTGGGCGGGCCTCTGGTTCGGCAACCAGGTGCTCGACTTCGTCGTCCTGGGCAACAACACGGGCGTCGCGGTGATGGCGCACATTGGCGGGTTCGCCTTCGGCTTCGTCGCGGCCAGCGCGCTGCGCGTGACACGGCTGGAGGAGCGCTTCGTTGCCCCCGCCATCGCCGCGCGTGAAGGGGGCTGGGTGGCGGACCCTCGCATGCTGGAGGCGCAGACCGCGCTGGACGGCGGCGACCGTGAGAAGGCACGGGCGACCTTCCAGCGCATCCTGGCGGACCATCCGGACAACACCGAGGCGCTGCTCTCCCTGGGGCGGATGGAGCTGGAGGACGGCCGGGTGCCTTCCGGCTCCGCGCGGGTGGAGAAGGCACTGCAGCTGCTGGTCGGACATGACGTTCCCGAACCGCTCTGGCACGCGGTGGACCAGTTGGGAGAGCTGTTCCCCGTGGACCGGCTGCGCCCGGGTGTCGCCTGGCGCGTGGCGCAGGGGATGGACCAGGAGGGAGCCCCCTCCAACTCAGTGGAGATGGCCGAGTCGCTCTACGCCGCGGCGGGCAAGGGCACCGGCGCCATGGCGGTGCGCGCCCTGATTCGCGCCGCGGAGCTACGGCTGGCGCGCCGTGACGCCCCGGAGAAGGCGGTGGAATACCTGACCCGGGCGAAGCCGATGGCGACCGGGGATGCCGCCGCGTTGGCGGAGCGGATTGGCCAGCTGGAGGTGGAGGTGGCGCGGATGGACGCGCGGATGAAGGACCGGGGAATCGCCCTGGACACGGAGTCCTCCGCGCCAAGGACTCGCGCCGTCGCGGCCCTGGCGCCCGAGTCGCCCGGGGGCTCCACGTTGCCCCCGCGAATCATCCCCTGTCGCATCCTGGGGCTGTCCGACAAGGCCCTGATGGTGGAGTCCCAGGGAGGACAGCGCCGGTCGCTGTCCGTCACGGAGGTCATGGCGGTGGCCGTGGGAATGCTGCCCATCGCCGGGCCCGAAGGGGCGGCCCCCCGGCAGACGGTGCTCACCGACCTGGTGGTGTCCTGGGGGGACCTGGAGCGAGGGCCGACCGTGCTGCGCATCCCGGCCGCCGGGCTCGGGCTGCCGGAGCGTTATCCCGGCCTCGCGCCGCGGGAGGCCTACGCGCGCTTCCTGGCTGCGCTGCTGGAGCACTCCAGCGCCAACGCCCTGCCGGACGCGCCCACGCTGGCAGAGGGCCGCTATCCGCGCTTCGCCACCGAGAGCGAGCTCACGGCGCACTACTACGGACAGGTGGCCGCGGCGGCTTGAGGCGCGGGGGCCTACGGACCAGGTACCGACCGTGCTCCCAAACATTGCGGCGTAGCTGTAGGAGCATCGCCCCCTGTCTGATCCCGCGTCGACCGTGGTATCCGCGTAGTTTGCTGCCCTGCGAGGCCGGGGCCTCGTCCGCTCACGAGACGTATGAGCGCAACCGCTGGCACCAGGGGTCTTTCATGACGTCGGCTGCTCCTCCTCGCTGGCGGTCCCCCTCTGTTCTCCTCTTGATTCCCGCGACGTTGTCGGTAGGCCTGCTGACAAGCTGCGAAAGCGCCCAGGACAAGCTGCTTCGTGGGTTCATGGAAACCAAGGCGTGTAACGGCTGTCAGCTGGTCGGGGCGCGTCTGGAGGGGGCCGTGTTGCCAGGGGCGCAGCTCCGGGACGCTTCCCTGCGAGAAGCACACCTGGCCCGGGCGAATCTGCGTGGCGCGGATCTGCGCGGGGCCTCCCTGGCCGCAACCGACCTGCGGCACGCCGAACTGCAAGGCGCCCTGTTCGAGGAGGCCTACCTGACGAACACCCAACTCCAGGACGCCAATCTGGAAGGGGCGGACCTTCAGGGCGCACGCTCCCTGGAGAGTGCGGATTTCTCGGGCGCGAATTTGCGGAAGGCCCGGCTTGCCGGCAGCAGGTTCTTTGGCCCAGCAGGCACGTATCAGCGCACCGAGCGTACTCACTTCTATTCTGTCCCAAGCGGCGGGGCGAGCCTGCCTCGGGTAGACTTGCGCTCAGCGGATTTGAAAGACGCCATCCTGGCATACTGCAACCTGCAAGGCGCCCAGCTTCAGGGCGCCATCCTGCGCGATGCCTCGCTGGAGGGAGCCGACCTTCGCGGCGCGAACCTGCTGAATGCGGACCTGAAGGGCGCCCATCTGGAGAATGCCATCTGGGTGGATGGCACACGCTGTGGGCCTGGTTCCGTTGGCCGCTGCGCCCCCGAGAAGCCCTGATGGGACTTCTCAGCGTTTCGTGCTGGTGAGCTGTTCCTCAAGGGGGCGCCCCTGGCAATCCCTTACCGCTCGTCATTGGCGGACGGTTACGCCAGGGCTGCCAGATACCCGTATGGCCTCATCCTCCCAACACGCTACCCCAGCGTGGACTCTTGCATCGCGCTCTCGATGCCCCGAGGTGACGGCTTCGTGTTGTGGGCGTACTCGAGCTTGTCGTCACCGCCCGTGTAGACGACGCGCGGGTCGGACGGCAGCGTCGCATCGCCAGCGAAGCCGGCGAGTGAGTCGTGAACATAGGTGTCGAAGAACGCGATGATCTCCACGTCCTTCAATCCCTTGCCTGCGGACTCCGCCTCATAGGCCTCCAGCAGGGCGCGATAGTGCGGCCGCAGCTTGTTTCGTCCCTTCTTCTGGGCAAGCGCCTTGAGGATCCGGGCGTCCTCCAGGAGCTGCGCGTCGTAGATGCGCGAGTTCTTCACGAACGAGCCATCCGTACCAGGCAGCGTGTCCAGGATGGACTTCTTGGCAAGGTATTGGTCCTCCGCCTTGCGCGCGAGCGCCACCTCTTCCTCGTACATCTTCTGCCCTTCCTTGAACATTGACGCTCCTGAATCCTGGAGCGCCCAGGCCGTTCGCTGGTGTTTCTTGACCTCGGTCTTCAGCCTGTTCGTGGTCTGGGTGAGCGTGTTGCGCTCTTTCTTCCAGACGGGCTCGTAGGATGCGAGCACTGTCTGGTCCGCGGTAGGCTTGCCCGCGCCGCGGCTCTTCTGGTTGAGCAAGGCCTTGTGCAGGCGCCATTGGTAGTAGAGCTTCATGTGGGAAAGCAGCATGCCGCCCACGGACTTCCCACCCCAGCCCGCACTCCCCATGTAGTGGTTGAAGCGGCGGCTGAGGGTGGCGAACGCGGTCTGGCTGGAGGGGTCCTCTGCGAAATCCTTCTGCTTGAGGGGGAGGGGACTCGAGGCCTCCAGGGGCACTCCAGCCTTGATCGCCTCGGCCCGCATCGCTCTCAGGGGAATGAGGCTCAAGAACGAACCGACCGCCGTGCTGCGGGCCCCCTCACCCAGGCGATAGCCGCCGCCGACGTCCGAATGGGCGCCAGGGTAGACGATCTCACGGCAGCTCTTCGGATAGCTCCTGCCCTGAAGCACGCTGTCCAGGGGGAAGGAGTTGCGGATCTCATGCGCGGCCACCATGTGGACGCAGTCTTCCACCATGGCGGGGATGCGGAGGTCGTCCGCCCAGGCCATGTGGCCATCCGCCCAGCCTGATGCGGGGTCCGCGCCGGGCGCGCCGCCTTCAGCGAACGCGATATTGGAGAGCGTGCTGCCGTAGGCGTGGCGGCTCTTGAGGGCCTGCTCCAGATTGAGGACGCCCGTGGATAGGTCTATGGCCTGACCGTTGTTGGTGCTCATGGGCATGCCCACCGATGCCACGGTGTCGAAGAGCCCCATGAAGTACAGGCGAACCCGATGCGGGCTTCCGTTGTGCGTGAAACTCCATCCCCCCGCCTGGCTTCCGATGCATTTCCCGGCCACGAGCCGGGCGAAGGCACGCGCGAGCGCGGCCCCACGCGAAAATCCAAACAATGCGATGAGGACCTTGCGGCCCTTGCTCAGGTCGAGCACCGCCTCCAGCTTCTTCATCGCCCAGTCGAGGCGATCCGACCCTCTGTCGCCGAACCCCAGGCTCATCTTCTCGCCGCCAGGGTCGCCAATCGCCTTGAAGCGCGTTCCGATGCCAGGGAGGTAGTAGCTGTAGACGCCCGTGGCGGAGCTGGTCTCCGAGTGTGCGCGGAACAGGCGCGCGACATTGCTGTGTTCCTCGGTGCCGAGGTCCGCGTCCAGGTTGTTGCCGGTGCCGTCGAAGAAGAAGGAGACCTTGAGAGTCTGCGGCACGGCGGCTGGGGCGCTCTGCGGAAGTAGGGCCAGCTTGACGCTGGGCGCCCGCGCTGTGCCCTCCGTATCGACGTCCGCCAGAGAGGCTGCCTGGATCAACCGCTTGGGAGACTGCTGCTTGCCCTGCTCATGGATCGTCGCCATCACGGCACCTCGCTGACTGCTCGTCCTGGACCGAGTTGCCGGTGGGCTTGCGCCTGCCCGCATCCACCCGGTCGAGCTTCAACTTCAAGTCTGGGTAGCCTTCGGTGAGCTCTGCTTCGATGCGTCCATCCGGGAAGAAGTGCACTCCAATGTGACGCGGGTCGCCGGTGACAGGGGGCGCGAGCTGGACGGTCTTCTCACACCAACGCTTCCGGTCCCGTGTCCACCGGATGGCCAGCTCCACGGGGAACTTCGTGTCAGGCGAGAGCCCCAGACAGCAGGTGCCCTTGCCACCACCGCTGGTCGTCGAACTGACCGAGAGGTCACCTCCGCCCTGGCCGTTCACCTCGAAGCTGTCGATGGCGAGGTCGGTGTAGTTGTAGCCGTTGATCTCTAGAGCGACGGGCTTCGCGAGAGCAGAGGCCTGCGGTGGCACCGTTGGAGGAGGGGCCGCCGGCTTCGTCTCCGACGCCGGCTGCTTGCAGGAGGCCGCCAGCAGGAGAAGTCCCAACCACGCGCCGCCGCGGACACCTCTCGTGGAGGGCCGTTCAAGAATCCTGGAGATCGTCGCCATTGAGCGGGTTTACCCGGTTGCTCCTGGCCTTTCCACCACAAGGGCGAGTTTCGTATCGCGCCTACACCATTGAGGCGAGATTGATGTCCCTGACCCGAGGTGTCTCTAACTCGCTCAAGGAGTTGTGAGCCCCTGGGCCTTGAGTGCATCCACCATGGCCATGACACGCCGCTTCTGATCGGAACGGATCTCACGGATGACATCAACCTCGCCTCGGAATATGCGTCCTTCTTGTTTCGCCCGCCGTTGCGCGATCTTGGCGAGCCCGCCTGCTACCGGCTTCCCCTTTTTCGTCAGATAGCGCTGCGCAGTTCTAGGGTCGACCCAACTGCGGACACGGGCCTCGACAATGGCCTCCGGAGTGATGCCCTTTTCATTGAGATAGGGAAGCTGCTTGAGAAATCGATCGCCGGCGGCCTGTGATTGATTCCGGCTGTCGAAAAACGCCGCTGCTAGAAGGATGTTGTTCGGATCCAGGCCAGCGCTTTTGGCCGCCTTGAGGTATTCTGGGATCCTTGCGCGGAGCGATTTGAGCTGCTTTCGGTCTGCTTCATCTGGCGTCTTGACGACGCCGTCCTGATACGAAAATGAACCTTTGTTGACTTTGCTGTTGCCAGGGTCGGTGTGGCTGCCAAATGCTCGTGTCTTGCCGCCATGGGGTGTTCGGGTCCCCTCCGCATTTCCAATGATGATGGCGGCTGGAGAGTTTGATGATTGCTCAATCGACAAAAAGGAGTCGAGGTTGACGGACTTGTAGCCGTTGGGAGATGAGGCCGAAGTGGCTTGGATTCTCTGCGGCTTTGCCTGAGATTTGTCGGCGAGGGGCGTTCTTGCGGGAGCCTCTTTGAGGTTCGTGGGCGCAGCCGTTGTTAAATTCCCCCTGGGTATCCGCAGAAGTTGGCCAACAAGAATGCGGTCGGGGTTCAGAATGCAATTGGCTTGAACGAGCGTCTTGACCGACGTGTTGTAGCGAGTTGCTATCTCAAAAAGCGTGTCGCCGGCAACAACCCTATAGGTGGCGTCAGGCATGGCGTGCAGCTCAGGTATAGGTGGGTTTGAAATGGGTGTGGTTTTGATTGTGGCGGAAGGTGCAATGTGTCGGCGCAGCGTGCTTGGAAGGGGCTTGGTGTTTTAGCTGAAAACATGCCTTCGGGCGATGTGTCGCGCTGAAGGGTCTAGGTGCTTCTTATGCTTAGGGCATTGTTTTCCACTGTGTAAATTGTCTCCTCGGTGTCGGCGTTTTCGACATTCCCCCATGGGCTTGGCGTGACGTTGGTCCAGACGTCTGCAATCACGGCCATGGGCGCGTCTCCCTTGATGATGAGGTCGGCGACAAATCGGGCGCAGTTGGTGCCATGGTATTTGAAAGGGCCGTAGGCAGTCTCGCCTTTTGAGCGTAATTCTTCTGCAAAAGTGATCATCTTTGTGTATCTGACCCCTTTGCAGACAGAGGCAATCATCCTTCCGTAGCCGGCGAACAGTTTGTTTGCTGCAACCGAGAGGAGGATTTTGTCGATATTGCAAATGTCTCCAGCAAGATCGAGTTCGGCGTCGGGCACCGATAGTGGATGCGAGGCGCTGCAGCGCACAATCCCCTTGTCCTTGTTCTGTCCGTATCGCCCGTAGTCGTAATACTTCGTTGTTCCTGAGCTTGTCTCAACAAGGATGGAGCCCGCATGTCCTGCTTCGATAGTCCCATCTTTGGCGCCCATGATGCCTGTTTTCCCAAGCCATTTCGAGCCTGGCGTCAGACGAACTCGCTTGTCGGGCCAGGCGATAACGATGATGGTGTCTTTTGAGGGAGGCGGCATTGAATTTAAGTGTTTGATTGAGTGGCTGTGTCGCACGATGGGACATGTCCTGCCGTTGACCGGCAGGACATGCGGATTGCTCTCTGGGGCGGCATTTGTGACGTGGATGGTTTGTCAGGAATGCATGGTTGACGCCGGTGCCTTTTCGCGCCGCCCCTGGCGTGCCAGTCCCAACCCCAGCAGGAGCAACAGGGCCAACGCCGCGCCCCCGTCCCCGCTGGTTCCACAGGCGCAGCCGCCGCCCGTGCCTCCCAGGGTCCTGGCGTTGCCCTTCAGCGTGAGCGTGGCCTCCGCCGTCGTCTCGCCGCGCAGGCGCAGCTTCAGCGTGCCCTCCGCGGGGCCGCCCACCTCGCCGCGGAACGTGACGCCCACCGTCGTCTGCGCTCCCGGCGCCAGCTCCGCGTCCAGGGCGCTCGCGTCGATCACGAACGCCGGGTTGGTGTTCTCCACCACGCTCAGGCGCGCTGGCGACGCGGACTGGTTGGTGAGTGTCACCGTGCGCGGCGCGCTGGTGGCGCCAATGTCCACCCAGCCCAGATCCAACTCGAACGGCTCGATGGTCAGGAAGCTGGCCACCGAGACGCCTGACAGGGCCACCAGCGCCGCGCGTTCCTGGTCCTTCGTGCCCAGGACCAGCGTCGCCTTCGACGCGCCAATCTGCGTCGTGTCGTACTTCAGATCCAACGTCAGCGAGTCACCCTGCGGCAGGGCGCGGCCCTCCGCTCCGAGGAGGGGAGACACCACCACGAAGCTCGCGGCCTGGGGGCCTTCCACCCTGGGCGGCATCACCTGCAGTTCCTGGGTGCTGTCGTTGGTGAGCACCACCTTCGCCGTCGCCGGCTCCGCCTGGCGCACGGTGCCGAAGTCCACCGCGCGGTTGAGCGCACGGAACACCGTGGAGAGCCCTCGGCCCGACAACGACACCTGCGCGTTCGGAGACTCGAGGTCGCTCGTCACCACCAGGAGGTTGGCCTTCGACGTGACGTCCGGACGGGGGACGTACTTGACGGAGATGTCCTTCGATTCCTGGGCCGCCAGCGTGAACGGGAGCGTGGGCGCTGAATCCAGACTGAAGTGCGAGGGCTCGGAGTTCTCCGTCGCGCCGATGATCTCCAGTCCGCGCACCACCAACGGCTGGAGCGATTCATTGGTGAGCCGCACGGAACGGATCGCCGAGGCGGAGGATTCGGCCACCCGCGCGCCAAACTCCAGGGTGGGCGTGGACAGGCTGAGCTGATTCGTCCGGCCCTGGCCCTCCAGCTCCACGAGCATGGTGCTCACCTGACTGTCTTCAGAGGTGATGCGCAGGACCGCGTTGAAGCTCCGCTGGGCGTCCGGACGGAACTGGACCGACACATCCATGCTGTTTCCCGCGTTCAGCACCAGCGGCAGCGAAGGCTTCTGCAGGATGAATGACGCCGCATCCGCCGCGTCCAGCGTGATGTCCTCCACCTTGAGCGTGCTCGACTCCGTGCCTGAACCCGGGGAGCCCGCCGGCAGGACATGGGTCAACCTCAGCCCGATGCCATCCGAGGTCGTGTTCACCCGCACTCCTCCAAAATCAAGTGAACCGTCGAAGGACTGGGCGTCCTTGCGCGTCACCGCGAGCCTGGCCAGCGTGGCCGTTCCCTGAAGGGTGAGCTCCAGCGGAGCCTGGGAGGACGCCTCCACCCGCACCGTGGCCTTGGTCGTCCGGAGTCCGCCGGTCGACCCCTGCGGGGTGAAACGCAGTTTCACCGAGGCACTGCCATTCGCGGGCACCCTGGGCAGCGCTTCCTGCACGGAGAACTCCGAACTTCCCGCCGGGAGCGTCAGGGAGATGTTCGCGTCGGTGATGCCGGTGTTGGTCACCGTCACCGTCTTCTCCGCGAAGGAGCCGAAGTTCACGCGCCCGAAGTCGATGTTGGAGGGTGACAGGCTCACGCCGCCCACCCCCTCCACGGCCAGCTCCACGACGGTGGACGACGGGTCAGCGTTGCTGACGATGGTCAGGTTGCGCTTGATGCTGAGGAGCTGGGTGGGCTTCGCCGAGATGTAGACGGGGTGCTCCGCGCCGGGGGCCACCGTGAAGATGGGCCCGGGCACGTCGGGAGGCAGGGAGGAGCGGCACGGCGTGGTTTGCTGCGTATCCTCGCGCAGGCAGAACTGGTCCGGGACGGAGACGGAGTAGACCTCCAGCGGGGCCCTGCCTTCGTTCTTCACCGTCAGCTTCTTGGGCTCCCCTTCGACATTGAGCGCCTGCGGCGCGAATTCGGGGGCTCCACCGAGCACCACCAGCACGGGCGTGGTGCCTCGGCCCGAGAGCTGGATGACCTGATCCTCGCTGCCGTTCGAATTGCTCAGCACGTGCACGGCGCCAGTCACATCCAGCGCGGCGCCAGGTGTGAACGTGACATCGAGCAGGGCGGTCTCGGTTCGCTGGAGGATCACCGGGAACTGCGGGTTGTTTCGCAGCACCGCCGTAAAGGGACCAATCGCTGTCGTCACATTCTTGATTTCGAGTGGAGCGGAGCCGATGCTCGTCAGCGTGACGGTTTGCGTGCTGGAGGTCTGCCGGGGCACATCATTGAAAACAAGCTGGCTCCGGGTCATCTGCATCTGCGCCACCGCGGCAACGCCGGACAGCTTGACGATCAGGCTGGCCGTGGCAGGCGGCTTCGTGGCGAGGTTGAGGTTCGCGGAGTAGCTGCCCGAAAGCTGGGGCGCGAACGTGATCTCGACGTCGCGAGATCCTCCCACCGGAACGATGGAGTTGGGCCAGCCAAGGACGTCAATGTTGAACGACCCGAGGTCGGAGGCCACCTCCGCCAGGTCAACCTCCACATGGCCTGTGTTGATGATTTCCAGCGGAAGCGTGTTGGAAGTGCCCGGCTGCGTGGCCAGGAAGTTCACCTCACTCCTTGATGTGCTGAACCTTGCCTCCGCGCCAATCCCCTGCAATGGGAAGCTGCGCTTCGTCTCGATATTGCTCACGGTCCCCCGGTAGGTGATGTCCAGGCGGGCCTCGTACACCTGATCCTCGATGACAGGACTGAAGGTCACCCGGAAGGGCTGGGGCCGCTTCGCACCCTTCTGGAGGATGGGTTCGGAGCTGGTAACGTTCTCCACGAAGAACGCCGTACCGGGCGGCTCGATGCGGACGTCGGTGACCTGCAATGGCTCGGAGGACGAGGTGCCACCGCTGTTGCTCACGTTGAGGCTGAGATTGGCGTGGGTGAGCCTGTTCTGCTTGTAACCAAAGTCGATCTCGCTCGCTGTGAAGATGGCGTTGGGGCCATTGGAGTTGCCCCTGACGACGAGCACGGGCGGCAGCTGCCGGTCATTCGTGGTGAAGAAGCGCAGCCGCGTCTCCAGGTTGCCCGTGCTGGTCAAGGGACGGAAGCGCACCTTCACCTTGGTCTCCCCTCCCGGTTGCACGGTCTGGGGCAGGAAGTCGACGACCTGGAACAAGGCGTCGCTCTCCAGGGTGACCTTCGACAGGAACAGGGCCTGGTTGCCGGTGTTGCGCAAGGTCGCATCGGCCGTGGACTCTCCTCCGGGAGCCACGTTCGGCAAGTTCAGTGGATTGTTGACCAGGGTCAGCTCCGCGGCGAGCGCCTGACCCGTGATTGCTATTGGGGGCAGGGGCTGAGAGGCGTCCGTCTGGAGTTGGAGCGTCTTCGCGTACACGCCCGAGGTGGTCGCGGCGAAGGTCACCGTTACCGGCGCGGTACCGCCGTTCTTCTGGACGGTCTTTCCTTCCGCCGGGATGCCGGAGATCGTGAAGGGGTCCAGGGTCCCGGATGATACTGGGAACACCTTGATGTCCCAGTTGGTGCGGTTCGTGAGGATTACCTGCCGCGTCAGGTACGGGTCGCCGACAGTCCAAGCGCTGAAGTCCAGGCTGGTCGTGCTGACCTCCAGCGAGGTCTTGCGCGCGGTGCCATGGAGGGGCACGTTGGACACGCAGGACGTGGTGGGCGACGTGCCGAAAGAAAGCACGCCATCCACGGCACCGTTCTCGCTGGGGCCAGGGTTGAACGTGATGAAGAGCTCACGTCCCACCGGGCCGGGTTCCAGGGTGAATGCCGTGCTGGGGCTCACGGAATAGGCACTGCCGCCCTTGGTCACCGTGGGGGTCACCGTCAGCGTGACGTTCCCTGTGTTGGTCACCTTCACCTTCTTCTGCTCACTGGCCACGTCTCCTGCCTCCTGCTCCGCGAATTCGAACGAGAGGGGATCGATGCCCAGGCAGGCATTGCCCGGCGCCTTCGTTCCGGACAGTTTGAGTTCAGGTGGGGCAGGGTCGTTGCTGGTGAAGGTGAGCGTGGCGCTCGTGGCGCTCGTCTGCGTCGGGCGGAACGTCAGCTGGAGGCGCTGGGTGCCTCCGGGCGCGAGACTGAAGGGGCCCGAGGTGTCCACCCGGAAGGGAGAGCCCTGGGGCAGCGTCAGCGTCGTCACCGTGAGCAGGCTGTCCCCGCCGTTCCTGACCGTGACCTCCTGGGGTGCGCTGTCGGTGTCGAACGGCGTCTGCTCAAAGGCAACCTCGGTGCGGCTCAAGACAAGCTTCGGGCTGTTCGGCGTGGTTCCGGTGAGCGTCAGCGGCTGATCGGCGACGTTGCTCTTGAAGACCAGGGTGTCCGTTGAAGTCCCGGACGCACCCGGCCGGAACGTCACGTTCAGGCGTTGCGTCCCCCCAGGGGCGATGCTGAAGGGGACCGATGTATCGACCCGGAAGGGGGAGCCCAGGGGCAACGCCAGCTGGGTCACGGTGAGCAGGCTGCCGCCTTCGTTCCGGACCGTGACCTCCTGGGGGGCACTGTCGGTGTTCAAGGGCGTCTTCGGAAAGACCATCGCGGTGCTGCTCAGGACGAGCTTCGGAGGAACGACCGCCGGCGTGCTGCCAGTCAAAGAGACGCCGGGCACGTCGGTGCCGCCGATGGTGAAGCTGAGGTTGTGACTCCAGGTGTCCGCCACCGTCGGGCGGAACGTCAGCGTCAGTCGATGGGTGTCTCCCTTCCCAAGGCTGAAGGGGCCCGAAGGGGTGACGTGGAACGGTGAGTTGGTGGGCAGACTCAGCTGCGTCACCGTGAGCAGGCCGTCGCCGTCGTTCCGGACGATGACCTCCTGGGTTGCGCTCTGGGTATTCACCGGCGTGTCAGGGAAGGCCAGCGCGGTGCGGCTCAAGACGAGCTTCGCGGGGGAGAGCCCCTCTCCGGTGAGCATGGCGGAAGGTGGGGCGGGGCACAGGGCGGAGGTGTTCGTCAGGAAGAGCGAACCCGAGAGGGGGCCCAGGTCGTTGACGGTCACGGGGTTGAAGCTCACCACGAGCGCCGCCGATGCCGCGGGCGGGATGGTCACCGTGGCGCCGGACACGCTGAAGGGGGCGGTGGCGAAAGGCTGCATGACGAAATTGGTATTGCCCAGGTTCATCACCGTGACGCTGCGCGGTGTCGAAGAACCCAGTTCATGGGCGCCGAACGCCACGGACGTTTGTCCGAGGACGACCAGTGGGCCCGAGGCCTTTCCATCCAGCGTCACGACGATTGACGGGGCGACGGGATCATTCGTGTGAAGCGTCAGCGTCCCGTGGAAGGTTCCGGGCTGGAGCGGAGTAAAGCCAATCCGCAAGGTCATTGCGTCCGTGCTGCTCAGGGGCGTGGGCGGCACGGAGCAGTTGGTGTCGCAGCGGTTGACCGCCGTGTCGTATAGGCCGTTGAAGGTGAAGCCCCCGGTGGTCGTCACACGGTGGACCGTGAAGGCCGTGCTGGCGATGTTGTACAGCTTGATGGACTTCTGCCGCGGCTGGCACGAAGGCTGGTCCTCGAAGTCGATGACGGTGTCCGACACGCTGAGCGAAGGAACCGGATCGTCCGGTCGCAGCGCCGCGGCACGGACCTGGACATGCGCGTCCCTGCTGTCCGCGACAGCGGGGGGCTTCTCCGCCTCGGGACCACAGGCGGTCAGGACGCACAATGCAGCCGTCAGGATGAACAGGATGCGTTGCATGAGGCGACCTCAGTTCTCGGCGTGGAGGGCCGGGGCCTTGGCGGTGGAGGAG
>NZ_RAVY01000196.1:0-17819 GCF_003611625.1 Corallococcus sp. CA054B | reverse complement strand
CACCACCCCCGTGACAGTGATAGCCCCCCGTGGCCCGTACGTTGTGACAGCCAGAGCTGTTGGTCCGTCCCGGATGTGCCCACGCGAGGTGTGAACACATCAGCGCCGCGACGGCCCCCAATCCCAGCACCACCTTGCTGCCGCGGCTCATGGATCCACCCGTCCAATCTGTGCTTCGACCAGCGTGTCGTGATGCCATCCCAGCAGGGCCGTGTGTCGGCCCAGGCGCACCGTCACATGGGCCACGCCTCGGCCCGCATGCACGAGGTCCTTCGCGGAGAACTCCTGTCCCGTGAAGCGCTTCGCCGCAAGCTGGAGTGCCGCGGGCGACAGCCCCGCTTGCCCGTGGTCCGGCGCGGTGACGTAGAGGCCACGGGTCATGCCCTGACCGACGAACAGGTACGTGAGCGTTCCCGGAGGCGAGTCCACCACGCGGAACACGTCCGAGCGCTGCATCTCCAATCCAGTGGGACCGAGCTGTGCCTGGGCGACCTCCACGGGTTCACCGAGGGGGAAGCGATTGCGCAGCAACGCCTCCCTGCGGCCGAGGAGCGCGGCCCGGGCGGCGGCCAGTTCAGCGTCGCTGCCGAGCACCGAAAGCAGGGTGTCTGCATCCTCATCCGCGGTCCGCAGCTCGCGCAGCGAAGCACCGAGCCCTCCCGCGTGGGTGGTGGCCTTTGCCATCCGGGTAAGCTCCGCGCCTCGGAAGGAGGCAAGGGCCGTCCGCGCCGTTTCACCCATGTCGACCGCCACCGCGGCGTGGAGGGCCGTGGCGCGGCAGCGCACATCGCGGGCAGGGCATGCATGTTCCTGACGCAGGTAGGCCTGGGTGATCAGCGGCTCGGGGCGTTCGGAGACGAGCGTCCGGGCCTGGATGCGTGACAGGACCTGGATGGCCTCGGCCAGCTCGCCTTTCTCCAGCGCGGCCTTGCCCTTCGCGATGCGGAGGTCCTCCAGCTTCGCGCGAAGTCCGTCCATGACGGAGGCAGGAGCCCGCTCGGTGGACAGGGCTTGCAGCTCCGCCTCCACCGGACCCTCTTCGCCACGCTCCAGCGCGGACCGAGCCCAGGCCTCGCGCAGCTTCACGCGTTCGGCCTCCAGGGGGCCAGTGCCCTTTCCAGAGCCCGCGTAATGGCGGATGAACCTCACGGCGTCGCGATTGTCCATGCCCTGGATGCGCGCGAGCACGAACGCATTCCGCGCCTCGATGTACTCGGGGCTGGATTCACCGCTGGCCTCCAGCAGGTCCGCATGCAGCTCGGCTTCGCGGAGCTGGCCCGCGGCCGTCAGGCGGACCAACTCCGGGACCGAAGGACGGATGAAGAGGAAGCATCCCGCGAGGACGAGCGCGCAGAGCCCCGTCAGCCCGATGCCAATCCGGTCGTGCCATCGCGCGGGGGATTTCGCGCCCCCGGTGCGTCGACGGCGCAGCGCGGTCGCGGCCCACCACCAGGTTCCGGGCCAGAGGCCCAGGATCGCGAACATGGCGAGCGCGCTCTGATCCGGTTCCGCGTAGAACGCGTGCCGTCCGATGAAGGCGGAGACCAGGAAGGGCATGGCGAAGAAGCCCGCAATGGCCACGCCCATCAGGGCTCCGACGCGCCGGTGGAATGCGGAGGTGTCCCGGGCCTGTGTCGGATGGAGGTCGTGTCCCAGCAGGTGGATGAAACCCGGCCTGCCCGCGAACTCGAAACAGACGGTCGCGGACGGGGCTTCAAAGACATCCAATGTCTGGGAAAGGATTCTTCCGCGCAGCGGTTCGAACTCGGGCTCCAGCGACGACCGCGCGGTGATGAAGCCCGCGGCACGGGCCTCCTCGCCCAACGCGGAGTCGGGCAGGGGACCCGCGTGCTCCACGGAAGCCAGGGCACTTGCTCCAGGCCATTGGAGGGCCCGCTTCGAATCCTCCAGCAGACCCTTGTGCGCGGAGAGGGCCTTCGCATCCGGCCATGCACGCACCTGGGTGCGTTCGACGGTCGACACCTTCAGCCACCGGCGGAGCGTCCCCGAGCCCCGGCAGGTGCGGCAGCCCACCATGCCCTTCGTGCAGCGGACGCACTTCTTTGTGCCCTTTCCCCGGCACTCCGTGCAGTTCACCATCCGGTAGCTCTTGCGAGCCCGGCTCATCCGCCGGCCGGACCCGCCGCAGCCGGTGCAACTGGCGCGAAGGGAGCCACGGCACGTGGAGCACGTCACCTGTCCGGCGCCGTGGCAGCCCCCACACACGCCCAGGTGGGAGGACTGCTCGGCCAGGGCCTCCGGAGACGCGCTCCACAGGTCCAGTGTGTCGAGTGAGACGGGGGGCGTGGAGCGGGAACTCCGGGCCGTGTTCGTGCCGCCCGCGTAGGCCTCCTCCGCCCAGGTGCCGGTGCGGACGGCGTACCGGGTGACGAGCCGCCCGTAGCGGAGCATGGACGGGTCGACCCGGGTGATGAGGTCCGCGAAACCGAGGGGCCCCAGCCGCCAGCGCGCCCAGCGGACGGCCGCGGCCCGGGCCTTCGAGTGGATTTCCTCGTCCAGCATCGTGCGGACTCCCCCCGGAGCATGGGTGCTACCCGTCGGGACAGGGGGGGAATTGGACCGTGCCGGAAGGGAAACTGGCAATCCCCCGGAAGGGGGACGGACGGGCGTAGCGGAACGAAAAAGCCCCGGAATCACTTGGGAAAGTGACTCCGGGGCTGCTTGATGGCCAGGGTCAGACTTGAACTGACTACCTGCGGATTATGAGACCGCCGCTCTAACCAGGTGAGCTACCTGGCCGTGAAGCCCCGCCCGTATACCGGGCCAGGGCCGTGACCGCAAGAACTTCGGACGGCGCTCCGAAGGGGGCCTGACAAACCGTCGGAGCGACGACGCCGTTCGCTCGCTGCGTCCAGGTCGGCCCCCTGCCTGGAGGCCAGCCCGACTGCGTCCGGCTCCTCTAGAATGGGCCCATGCCCGTACCGGATTACAACGCCCTGATGCTCCCGCTCCTGGAGCGACTCGCGGATGGGAAGGAGCACCTCGTGCGCGAAGTGCGCGAGTCGCTCGCCACCACGCTGAAGCTGTCGGAGGCGCAGCGCGCGGAGTTGCTTCCCAGCGGCAAGCAGGCCGTTTTCGACAACCGGCTGGGCTGGGCCAAGTTCTACCTGGACAAGGCGGGACTGGTGCGCTCGGTCCGGCGCGGCGTGTATCAGATTACCGAGCGTGGGCGCTCCGTGCTCGCGGAGAAGCCCCACTCCCTGGATGCAGACACCTTGATGCGGTTCAGTGAGTTCAAGGACTTCTTCGCGCGCGGCGGGGATGCGAACGGGGCGGAGCCAGCTCCGTCCGTCGGGGATGCTCCAGCCATCACCCCCGAAGAGGCGCTCGAACGCGCGTACAAGGACCTTCGCAGGACGACCGAGGCGGAGTTGCTCGCGTCGACATTGCAGGCGAGTCCCCGGTTCTTCGAGCGTCTGGTGGTCGAGCTGTTGGTGAAGATGGGCTACGGCGGTTCGCTGGAGGACGCCGGAAAGGCACTCGGCCGCAGCCACGATGGCGGTGTGGACGGGATGATCAAGGAGGACCCCTTGGGCCTCGACGTCATCTACATCCAGGCCAAGCGCTGGCAGAACACCGTGGGGCGTCCCGAGGTCCAGGGCTTCGCCGGGACGCTGGAAGGCGAACGCGCACGCAAGGGCGTCTTCATCACGACCTCCACCTTCTCCAGGGAGGCGCGTGAGTACGTGGCACGCATCGACAAGAAGATCGTCCTCATCGATGGCGCGCAGCTCTCGGGGCTGATGTTCGATTTCGGTATTGGCGTGAACGCGGTGAGCGCCTACGAACTCAAGCGCGTGGATTCCGACTTCTTCTCCGAAGAATAGGCTGAGCGACATGCAGAGCCTGAAGGGGTGGAGACAGAAGGTCCGGCAGCTCAAGACGGAGGTGGCGGCGCTCTTCATCGCGGCCCGGCACCCTGGCGTCCCCTGGTACGCGAAGCTCCTCGCGGTCGTGGTGGTCGCCTACGCGCTGAGCCCCGTGGACCTCATTCCAGACTTCATCCCAGTCCTCGGCCTGCTCGATGACCTGGTCCTCGTCCCACTCGGGATTCTTCTCGTCCGCCGTCTCATTCCTCCCGCCGTGCTCGACGAATGCCGAGAGAGGGCCCGCCAGGAGGCGCACCTGCGCAAGAAGAGCTGGGTCGCGGGGGCGGTCATCATCACCCTCTGGGTGCTGCTCGCGCTGCTGCTCGTGCGGTGGCTCCGACTCCGGGCGGGGTGAGGCGGACACTCGTCAATGGCACGCAAAGTTGCACAGCCATTGGATCAACACAGTCGTGCATTCAAGCCAGGAGCGCACCGCGGAAACGTCCTAGGCTTCCAGGTGCCCCGCCCGTGGGGTGCAACCTCCATCGCAGAAGGAGATTCGATGCGCATGCAGAGGAAGTTCCTTCAGGCTGTTACCGCTGCCCTTGCCGTGCTCCCCGCGGCGGCCTTCGCCTACCCGCCGCAGTGTGACGAAGTCTGCTATGCCCCCGGCGCCCCTTGCGAGACCGTCTGTTTCCTCGGGGCCACTTATTACACCACGTGTGGTGAGTCCGGTTACTGCATCGAGCCCGCTGCCGCGCCGGCTGAGCCCACGGCCTCCGTGATGGAGGCCGGGTCCTTCCAGTCCGACGCCGACGCGCCGGTCTGTGACGGCGCGCAGTCCGCCGAAGCGCGGAACCCGACTCGCGAGGGCTGAGCCGTTTGAAGTCCGGGCGAGGTTCCGGCATCACGTCCGGACCTCGCCCGCTTCAATCCCGCATCGCCCGCAGGCTCAGCGTGCGCCCTCCGTGATTCGGCGTTCACGCTGGCGGAGCAGCGCCGCGGCCCGGGTCCGGACGCTGGCCATGGGGTGCTCGCGGGCTGCATCCTCCAGCGAGGGCACCGCGGCCTCGCCCAGGTCCTTGCGCAGGAAGTCCTCGCAGGTGCCGTGGAACCGGTCACTCACGAGGCAGCGGATGGCGTTCTGGATGACGACCGGCGCGTCGCGGTACGCGGCGTCATTGCGCAGCGCCGCCCGATAGGCCGTCACGCCATCCACCCAGCGGAGGTTGTCGAAGTTGACGTTCCCCTCCAGGTAGCGGACGTAGGCGCTCGTCGGGTACTTCGCCGTCAGCTTCTTCAACGCCGCCAGGGCCGCGTCCCGCCGCTGCGCCTTGATCAACCGATGGGCCTCGTCGATGCCCGGGAGCTGCTCCACGACGGGCTCCCAGGCCGTGGCGCCCGTGGAAGCCTCCGCCCGTGCTTCCTCCGCCGCCGGGGCCCTGGGCGACGGCGGCTCCGAGGCCACGGGCGCCGGGTCCGCGGACCTTGACGCCAATGCCCACCAGCCAAGGCCCGCCACGGCCAGGGAGAGCACCGCCGCGCCTCCCACCACCCGTCGCGAGCGGCCCCCGCCGGGCGGGGGCGTGATGGGGCGAGACGGGATCGTGGCCTCGGACTCCTCCTTCCTGGCCACGGCCTCCGTCGGGAGCGCGCGGGGCGGTGCTCGGACGTTCCGGGTCGCGAGCACTTCCTCCCTGGGCCGCGACGGCGTGGGCGAGGAGGCGCGCGGCCCTCCCAGTGCATCACCAGCCACGGGCGCCATGGGGGACGCCGCCGGTCCCGGCCAGGCCCCTTCGAGCGCGGCCAGGAACTCCGTGGCGGACTGGAAGCGATCCCCCGGAGCCTTCTCCATCGCCTTCGCCAGCGTCGCTTCGAGTTCCGCGGAGAAGCCAGCGTCAGGGGCGGCGTCGCGCAACCGGGGCGGTGGCACCTCGCGCTGCATGCGCAGCAGCTCCGCGTTGCTGGAGGCGTTGAAGGGCTTCTTTCCGGTAAGCAGCTCGTAGAGCAGCACGCCGGTGGCGTACAGATCCGTGGGCGGGCCCACCGACTCACCATGGATCTGCTCCGGGGCCATATAGGACGGGGTCCCGAGCATCATCCCCGAAGTGAGGCCCGTCACCTCGTCGCGGAGCTTGGCCAGCCCGAAGTCGAGGATGCGCACCTGCTCCCCGAGCCCCACGGCGTGGGTGACGATGATGTTCTCCGGCTTGATGTCCCGGTGGATGATCCCCTGCGCATGCGCGTGGGCCAGGCCCGCGAGCACCTGCCGCACGGCGCCCAGGGCTCGGGGCGGCGGCAGGGCTCCATCGCCCAGCAGCCCTCGCAGCGTGTCCCCCGTGACGAAGTCCATCACCATGTACGGCGATTCCTGATCCATGCCGAAGTCGATGACCGACACGCAGCACGGATGGGTGAGGCGGCTCATCGCGCGCGCCTCCACCTGGAAGCGCTTGCGGAAGTCCTCGTCCCGGGCGGCCCAGGCGTGGAGGAACTTGATGGCGACGGGCTTGCCCACCTCCAGCCGCTCGCCCCGGTACACCATGCCCATGCCCCCGGCGGCGAGTCGCTCGATGATGCGGTAGCGCTCCTGCAACACCGAGCCGATGCGTGGATCCGAAACGGCCGTGGGCTCATTCATGGGCGCGCAAGATAGCAAGTGCCTGGGAGGGTGGGGCGGAGGGGCCTTCACACCTGCTTGCGCGCCAGGCCCAGAGGCTCTCCAGGTCCGGGTCCAGCCCTGGATGGAGGTGGGCTGCTGCCATTGAAACATTGAAACCGTGGTGATTAGCCGAGGGTGGCTGACTCAGCAGGTCGGAGGATGGTGCGAAGTCGTTTCAATCAGGCCGATTTGCTCATCCATGCGGCTCAAGCGCATGAGAGGTTCTGGAGCAACCTGGCAGGTACGAGCACCTGCGAGATCAAGACGTTGCCAGAAATGAGAAGAGGGGCTGATGGGAAATCCCCATCAGCCCCTCCTCTGACAATCTGAAACGAGGAACGACCAGCTTCTACAGCTGCGTCAAAACACCCGACGACTAACGCGCCTTCGGGCCGCCGCGAACGTGGATCTTGATCTTCATGTCGTGCCTCCTTTCGAATTGAACGCTACGTGTATTTAAAGATGGATGTCAAATCGATCCAACGATTAATCTGCAACGCATTGCGGCGATGCGAATGAAGTCCCGCGTCGCATCAAGGTGCCCGTACTCAGACAATGGGGGCGTGAATCACAAAGCAGTGGCCGAGGTGTTGACACGGCGCGACCATTAAGGCGACCTTGGTTCGAGGACCATGGCATATCCCTTCGAGCGGACCCTTCGTTCCCTGAACTACGAGTCGGACACGCGCCTCGTGTTCGTCGCTCTGATGGTGTTGTGCGCCGGCGGGCTCATCGCCTGGTCGCTGTTCGCCAAGGTCCCGCTCGTCAAGGCCAGCTCACAGGCCCGGATCGAGCCACACAACGCCGTCCATCGCATCGAGCCGCCCAGCGCGGGCAGGGTCGTGCTCTCGCGGCTCAAACTCGACCAGGAGGTCAAGGAAGGCGACCTTCTCATCGAGTTCGACGCACGGGCCGAGCACCTCGAGCTCGAGCGGAGTAGGGCGACGCTCGCCGCGACCGAGAAGGAGCTCGCCATCATCCGCCAGCAGATCACCAACAAGCGCGAAGAGGCGGCTTTGACGGCACGGGTGGACGAGGTCGCAATCAAGGAGGCGCTGGGGCGGGAGCAGGAGCTCGCGCCCAGGCACCGGCTCGCTGTGGAGCGCGAGCAGCTGGCCCTCAAGAGCCCGACGGGCTCGGTCTCGGAGATGGAGAAGCTCGAGCGCACGACCGACGTCGACGCGCTCCGCTTCGCGCAGACGGCGCAGGGCCTGGCGCTCACCCGACTGCGGCACGAGCAGAACGTGCGCCGTCAAGCCCTCGCCGCGCAGCTGCTGGGACTCGAGCGCGAGGCGCTGGGCGCCGAGGGGCGGATCCGGGAGCTCCAGGGCACCATCGACCGCCTCGAGTACCAGATCGAGCGGAAGCTGTATCGGGCGCCGGCCACGGGCCACCTGGTCGACGTGGCGGAGCTCGGCGCGGGAGCGTTCATCGCCGACGGGCAGCGGGTCGGCACCATCGTCGCGAGCGATGCCGAGGTGCGGGTGCGCGCCCGTTTCCCGAAGGAGGTCGTCGGATTGATCCAGCCCGGTCAAACGGCGCGCCTCAAGCTCGACGGCTACCCGATGACCATCTACGGGACGGTCCCCGCCAGGGTGACGGCCGTCGGGACCGAGCCCGGCCAGACCGCCACGCCCGAGGCCATCCCCGGTACGGTGCGCGTCGAGCTCAAGTTCGCACCGCCGGACGATCCGCGCATCCAGCTGCGCCACGGCATGACCCTGGTGGTGGAGGTCGAGGTCGCGCGGGCGTCGCCTGTCGCGCTGCTGATGCGGGCGGTCGGCGAATGGAATCCGCAGCCTGAAGAACAGCCCACGACCGTGTTTCGGCCCGAAGCCGAGGCCCGCTGACCATGACTTCTCCCAGGCGCCGGCGCCCGATCATTCCCGAGGTGATCCAGATCTCGGCGACGGATTGCGGCCCCGCTTCACTCAAGAGCCTGTTCGCGGGGATGGGCGCCGAGCTCAACTATCGCGTCCTTCGCGAAGTGTGTCAGACGGACGTCGATGGCACCTCGATCGTTACCTTGGATGAGGTCGCGAACCAGCTCGGGCTCGACTCCGAGCAGGTGATGCTTCCGCTCGATCACGTGGTGGTCCCCGAAGCCAAGGCGCTTCCCGCCATCATCGTCACGCTCAGCGCGGGAGGACGGCCGCACTTCGTGGTGCTGTGGAATCGCGTCGGCCCGTTCATCCAGGTCATGGACCCGGCGGCGGGCCGTCACTGGACCCGGATTTCGACGCTGCTGAGCCACCTGTACCAGCACACCACGTCCGTTCCGGCGGAAGGCTGGCGCGAATGGGCCGGGTCCGAGGAGGCGGTCGCGACGTTCGAGCGCCGCCTGCTGGACCTGGGTGCGACCGAGGCGCGGGCGCTGGTTGCCCGGGCGATCGAGGACCCCGGGTATCTGCCGATCGCCAGGCTCGACGCCGCATGCCGGGCGTCCGAGGCGATGATCCGCGCGGGCGCCGTCCGGCGAGGCCGGACGGCGGCGGGGCTGCTGCAATCCATGATTGCGAAGGACGCTTCCGGCGAAGTGCCCATTCCCGCTGCCTATTGGTCCGTTCGCCCCAACCCCGAGGTGGAGGGCGAGCTGTCCATGACCGGCGCGGTGCTGATGCGGGTCCGCGGTTGGCGCGAGGCTTCGCGCGCAGGCGAAGACGCGCCGAGAGCCGTGCTCGCGAGCGACCTGGCCACGGAGCTCGTCGCCAAGCAGGTGAGCCCGGCGCGAACGCTGCTCCGCCTGCGAGGCGAAGATTCGTGGGTCGTTCCGGGCCTGATCGCGGTGGGACTGGTGTTCGCCACCTTCGGGCGGATCCTGCAAGCGCTGATGCTCCGTGGCGTGCTCGACCTGGGGCGCGACCTTGGCACGTTCGCGCAGCGTGCGACGGGCATGGCCGTTCTCGCGGGTGTCGCGCTCTGCTTCATGCTCATCCAAATCCCCATTTCATTGGGATTGCTCGGCATCGGCCGCCGGCTCGAGGTGCGGCTGCGGAAGGCGTATTTCGAGAAGCTCCCCGAGATGGAGGACCGCTATTTCCAGAGCCGGCTCGCCTCCGACATGGCGTCTCGCACGCACAACATCCAGGCGATGCGGTCGCTGCCGCTCCTGCTCTCGCAGGCCCTGATCCTGTCGCTCGAAGTCGCGAGCATCACCGCCGCGCTCATCTGGGCCGCACCGCACGCATGGCACATCGTGCTCGCGCTCGCGGCGGTCACGCTGCTCGTGCCGCTGGTCGCGCAGAAGCTGCTCTTCGAGCCCGACCTGCGCGTGCAGATGCACTCAGGCGCGCTCAGCGGATTCACCCTGAACGCGCTCGTCGGGCTCACGCCGATCCGGATCCACGGCGCCGAGCGGTCGCTGCGCCGCGCGCAGGAGACCTTGCTCGTCAGCTGGAGCAAGGCGCGCTATTGGCTCCAGACGCTGTCGGTCGGGTTCGAAGGCGGGCTGATGCTGGGGAGCTACGGCCTCGTCATGCTGCTCGTCTATTCGTACCTCGAGGGCACCGATCGGGCTTCGCTGGTGTTGTTGGTCGTCTATTGGGCGCTGCGGTTCCCCATCCTCGGCCAGCGGCTGATGATGCTGAGCCGCGCGTTCCCGAATGCGATGAACCGGGTTCGCCGGCTCCTCGACGTCATCGGCGACATCAAGGATCCGCCGGCCCGGTCCGAGGCGCCAGTGCAGGAGCCTGTCGCGCCCGCGGACGCCGCGAGCGGCGTTTCGATCGTGATGGAGAAGGTCCGCGTGAAAGGCGGCGGTCACACCATCCTCGACAAGGTTTCCTTGAACATCGCCCCCGGCGAGCACGTGGCCGTGGTCGGTGTCTCCGGAGCAGGCAAGTCGACGCTGGTCGGCCTCTTGCTCGGCTGGCTGCGGCCGGCGCGCGGCGAGATCAAGGTCGACGGGCAGGTGCTCGATCAGGCCGCTGTCGAGCGGCTGCGGCGCACCACGGCCTGGGTGGATCCGTCGATCAGTCTCTGGAACCAGAGCCTCATCGACAACCTCCGGTATGGCAACGACGGCGCGCACGGCTGGTCACTGTCGGGGGCGCTCAAGGGCGCCGAGATGCTCGACATCCTCGAGGCGCTTCCAGACGGGCTGCAGACGTCGTTGGGCGAAGGCGGAGGGCTGGTCTCGGGCGGCCAGGGGCAGCGCGTGCGCCTGGCGCGCGCGATGCTTCGCTCCGGCGTGCGCCTGGCCATCCTCGATGAGCCCTTTCGCGGTCTCGATCGCGACCGGCGCGCGCGGCTCCTCGCCGAGTCCCGGCGGCTCTGGGCGGACATCACGCTCCTCTGTGTCACCCACGACGTCGAGCACACCCAGGAGTTCGATCGGGTGCTCGTGATCGAGAACGGTCGGATCCTCGAGAACGGGCCGCCGAAGGAGCTGCTCGCGAACAAGGAGTCGCGGTACGCCGTGCTCCTTCGCGCCGACCAGGAGAATCGCACGCTGCTCTGGGGCGGTGGGCGCTGGCGCCATTGGTGGCTTTCGGACGGCCAGCTGGTGGAGAGGCCGGCGCCGAAGCCGGTGGAGACGCCGGTCGCGGAGCCCGTCGCAGGCAAGCTGGAGCTGGCGGGATGACGCGCTCGCACTCCGACCTGTTGTGGCCGGTCGAGCGACTGCCCGACGCGCTGGAGCAGCTGGCGCAGCGGCAAGGCTATGGCAGGACCGCGGGCGAAATTGCTCCGCCCGCGGCGGCCGTCGAGCCGAGCCGGGTCTGGATGTTCGCGCTCGGAGATCGACTCGGCGTGGAGCTCGAGCCGATCACGCCGCTCTACCACGAGCTGCCCGACGTCCTCGAACGCGCCGCGCCCTGCATCCTCCAGGTCCGGCGAGACGGTGTCCCGTCCTATCTGGTGCTGCTGGGGACGCGGCGCGGGAAGCTGCGCCTGCTCGCGCGCGACGCCACGGTGGTTTCGGTCGAGAAGAAGAGCGCGCTCGCGCTCCTGCGCGAAGAGCAGGAAGCCACCGTCGCCGAGGTGGACCAGCTGCTCGGCGGCGTGGAGATGTCGCCCCGTGCGCGCGAGCAAGCCCGCTCACGGATGCTGCTGCAGCGGCTCGGCCAGGCGCAGCTGCGCACCGGCTGGATCATGCGCCCCAGGCGCACCGCGAGCCGGCGGACGCTGCTCGGCGACATCCCGTCGCTCGTCGCCGGCATCCTCGTGAGCCACACGCTCCTCTCGCTGGTGCTGGCGGGCTCGTTCTGGTTGCTCGGTCGCGCCGCGCTCCAGGCCCACCTCGAGACCGGCTGGTTCCTGGGGTGGATCGCCGTGATCGCGTGCGCGATTCCGCTGCGCATGCTCGAGGTGTGGTGGCAGGGCGTGTTCTCGATCCGGCTCGGAACGCTGCTGAAGCAGCAGCTCCTTGCGGGAACCCTCAAGCTGACCCCCGACGAGGTGCGGCTCGACGGCATCGGCCGCCATTTCGGCCGCGTCGCCGAGGCCGAGGTCGTCGAGCAGCTTGCGGTCGGCGGCGCCCTGCTCGCGGTGTTGTCGCTCGTCGACTTGATCCTGGCGGGCGTCATCCTCGTGCTCGGGGCGGGAGGGTGGCCCCAGGCGATGGTGCTCGTCCTGTGGGTCGTGGTCGCGTTCGTCCTCGCGCGCCGCCACTACGGCGTCCAGCGGGCGTGGTCGAGCGCGCGCGTCGAGATCACCCACGACCTGCTCGAGCGCATGCTCGGCCATCGAACGCGGCTGGCGCAGCTTCCACTCGAGCGCTGGCATGACGGCGAAGACGTCCGCTTGAGTTCCTATTCCGAGATCTCGAAGGTCATGGATCGCCGGACCATGCAGCTGACCGCGCTCCTGCGCGACGGCTGGTTGGTGCTCGCCCTGCTGACCTTGCTGCCGGCGTTCAGCAGCGGCACGGCCAATGCCAGCGCGCTGGCGGTGTCCGTGGGCGGCATCTTGCTCGCGCTGCGAGCCTTCGACGAGGTCGCCGTCTACTTCCAGCAGGTCTCCCAGGCGGCGGTGTCGTTCGAGCAGATCCGCGACTTGTTGCTCGCGGTGGGGCGCCCCGAGCTCGAGTCGAAAGTCCCTCTCGAAATGGAGGGAGGCAAACCCACCGACGCCGCCAGCGGAACCCTCATCGAGGCGCGGGGCGTGACCTTCCGGCACGACGCGCGCACCCGGCCGGTGCTCGAGAACTGCTCGTTCCAGATCGCGCAGGGCGACCGCATCCTGCTGGAGGGCCCATCGGGCGGTGGCAAGTCGACGCTGGTGTCGCTGTTGACGGGCCTGAGGACGCCGCAGGGCGGTGTGATGCTGCTGCACGCGTTGGACCGCGCGACGTTCGGCTCCTCGGGCTGGCGCAAGCGCATCACCGCCGCGCCCCAGTTCCACGAGAACCACGTCCTGTCCGGCAGCTTCGCGTACAATCTCCTGCTCGGGCGCGAGTGGCCGACCTCGCCCGAGCTGCGGACCAAAGCCGCCGCGCTGTGCAAGGAGCTTGGGCTGGACGAGCTGATCGCCAAGATGCCCGCCGGCCTCGAGGAGATGATCGGCGAGACCGGCTGGCAACTCTCGCACGGCGAGAAGAGCCGGCTCTACATCGCGCGCACGCTGCTGCAGGGGGTCGAGCTGGTCATCCTTGACGAGAGCTTCGCCTCCCTCGATCCCGAGACCATGCGGGTCGCGCAGCGCTGCGTTCTCAACCACGCGAAAGCCCTCGTGGTCGTCAGCCACCCATGAGACATCGATTCAAGCTCGCCCTCCTCGCGACGATCTGCTCCGGGTGCGAGCTGATCCGTCCCGTCGTCGTCGAACCGCCTCTGGCGCCGAGCAGCTACTCGACCGCCGTCGAGCTGCGCACCGAGCCGTCCCAACCGTCCAGCGCGCCCGAGGGCGGGGTTCCAAGCCCGCAGCCGCCGAAGGAGGGCGTGTCCGCGCAGCCAGCCGAGCCCGTCACCCAGGACGCAGTCTGGTGGACGGCGTTCGCCGATCCGGCTCTCGACACGGCCATCCAGGAGTGCTTCGGCGACAACCTGGCCCTGCGCGACGCGCGGGAGCTGATCTACGAGAACCAGCTCGACCCCGCCGTGCCGCAAGGTTGGTGGTACCCGCTCCAGGTCGGCATCCTGAACCCGGCGGGGCTGAGTCATGTCGTTGCCAACGTTCCGCCCGCGCCGCCAACCCGGACCGAGTACAGCGTCGCCACCGTCGGTGTCGGCGTGGCCTACCAGGTCGACCTGTTTGGAGCCCTCGATGCGCAGCGGCGCGCGGGATTGAACTTCGCCGAGCAGCAGCGGCAGCTCACCGAGGCCCGCGTCCAGGACCTCGCGGTGCGGGTCACCCAGATCTGGTTCGACATCCTCGAGGCCCGCGCGCTCCGGGACCTCACGCTGCGGCAGATCGACTACAACAAGGAGCTGCTCCGGCTGATTCGAGCGCGGTTCGAGCAGCACCTCACGCCCCGGATCGTGGTGCTGCAGCAGGAGCAGCTGCTGGTGAACCTCGAATCACAGGTGCCACTGATCGCCACCCGGAACGCGCTCTTGAATTCGGAGCTGAAGGCGCTGCTGGGCCGGGTACCCAGCCCCGTCGACGACGTCGTTCCACTCGATCGACAGCTTCCCGATCTCCCGCCCCCACCGAAACTCGGAACGCCGGGCGACCTGAACGAGAACACGCCCGAGATGCGGCTCGCGGAGCTGCGCGTCGCCGAGGTCGAGCACCGCATCAACGCGAACCTGGCGAGCTGGCTTCCGACGATCCAACTGGTGGGCAACGTGGGCGTTTCGAAGTACGGCCTCAAGGAGCCGGTCCTGGGCGATTCCGTCGCAGGGGTGAACCTGACCTGGGCCCTGTTCGATGGAAGGCGGGTCACCGAGTACATGCGACTGCCGATCCAGCTCCAGCGTCGCCACGTCCAATACCAGCTCGCGCTGCACACCGCGATCGGACGGGTGCAGGATGCCGTGGTCCAGGAGGAGAACGAGGCGACGAGCCTGCGCAGCCTGCGTGCGCAGGTCCAGCTCGGGCGGCAGCTCCTGGACGAGGCGAGGCGGCTCTTCGAGCAGGGGCACTCGGACTACCTGACGGTGCTCACCGCCCTGACGAATCTGGTCGGGCTCGAGCGCGCAAGTCTGCAAGCGCAACGGCTGTTGCTCAACCATCGCGTCGAGGTCTATCGCTCGCTCGGCGGCACCTGGTCGCGCGACGTCACACTGGAGCGGGAGTGAGAAGCCATGGCACAGCTGCAAGCGGATGAGATGCTCTACATTCCCAATCGAAGGCGGCTCACGCACGACCGGATCGACGCAGGGAATGGCCAGCAGGTCCTGCACCTCTTCTATGGCGAGGTGGAGCTCATCTTCGACGAGCCGGACATCGCGCCCTTGGGGGAGAAGCTGCTCCAGGTCGAGCAATTTCAAGCCTCCGACGCCATGGCGTGGTCTGACGGCGCGCCCCATTCCTGGGACAAGATCCGGGACCTGCTCGAAGCATTGATTGAACAGCGGGTGTTGAGGCGGGTCTCGGATGCGCCCACGGGCCGCACCGCGGTGTCCTACCCTGAGCGGTTGGGTGAGGTGCCCGCCGGGCGTGAGCCGCTCACGTTCAGCGCCCACGACAATCGTTGCCCCTTTCTGACCGAACAGGCGTTCGGACGGGCTTTCGAGCTCTCGAACCTCGAGGTGGTCGTGCCGGTCTACCGCGTGGCGCATCCGGCGCTCGACGGTGACGGCCGGCAGGTGGGCGAGAACAACGTCGCACCGCGCACCTTGTTCCTTGATCTCCCAACCGTGCGCAAGCAGTGCCACTACGCGGGGAGCCGGTACCAGAGCGAACTCCCGATGAACGTGACCGCCATGAAGGCCATGGCGCGTCAGTGGCCGGACCTGCTCTCGCTGACCGAGCAGTTCCGCAAGGCCTTCCTCGCGCGCATGCCGCCCCGGACCCCGGGCGTGCTCACCGCGGGCGAGCTCCACCTGATGGTCGTCTGCACGCTCGCGTCGGTCGGGTACGTGATGGTGCGGGGCACCCAGCCGGTGCCGAACGGAGAGCTCGACAGCGGGCTCGCGGCCATGTTCCGGCTGATCGACGGCGTTCGCCTGGTCACCAACGACCTGGTGCGTGACGCCCCCGAGCAGCCCGTCACCGCGCAAACGATTCTGGACTATGCCGAGCGTCACGCGGTCTTCCATGGTCCGCACGGCGTGTGCGCCGGGCCGCCGGCGCTGATCAGCGAATATCTGCAGGTGTTGACCGGCCTGGCCCCTGCACCCATCGAGGCCCAGCCCGACATCGCAGCGCGCCTCGGCGATCTCGACGCCGCGATCGATTACGGCCTGCTCGGGCAGCGCGTCGAATCGGTGGTCCGCTTCCTCGGAGCGACCCAGGGGCTGCTCCACGAACGGCTTCGGGCGGCGTTCGCCGGACACCTCCCGCGCACCGCGCTGCAAGAGTGCGTGGAGGCGCCCATCGATGTCGCGCATTACCCGTTGCTCCGGGACGATTTCCCACTCGCCGAGACATACCAGCGCGAGATCAAGCTCAGCCGCTGGTTGTTCGCGCGCATCGGCGAGGCGTTCCCGGGCACGCCACAGGGCACCTCGCTGGACGAGCTGGCGAAGCTGGATCCCGCCGAGCAGGCCACGAGCCAGCGGCGACTGGCCGAGCTCTTCGCGCATGGGCTGCCGGGAGACAAGGTCGTGGCGGAGCCCCTCTGCGGTGAGCTCGCTGGCGTCGCTGCCAGCGCGTTCGCCCTCGAGCGCCGGTGCCTGCGCGTCGTCGAGCGCGAGCAAGCGATGCTGAACCAGCGGCTCCGGCGCCCGGATCACCCCCTGACCGGCACAGACCTGGCTGTGTTCACGCGGCCGCGCAATGGCCCCCCGTTGGCGGAGACCCTCGCGCGCGGCCTGGGCGTCTCGGTCACCAGCGACTCTGCCTCGACCGTGCTGGGCTACGGTGAGAGCAGCCTCACGTTGAAGGACTAGAGGGTTCGATGCATCCAGAGCTTGTCCGCCGCTTCCACGAACCGATTCGCGATGAGGCTGCGCGCCGGTATGGCCTGTCGCCCGAGCAGCTCACCGAGCTCGCGGCCTTCGAGAACTTCGTCTACGAGGCGGAGAACGACGACGGCGAGGGCGTGATCTTGCGCATCTCGCACAGTACGCGGCGAACGATCGACTACACGCTGGGGGAGGTCGAGTTCGTTCGCTATCTGGCCGCCGCGCGCATTCCCATCGCCTCGCCGATCCTCTCCGAGTCGGGGCAGTTCGTGGAGCGGATCGAAGATCGCGAGCCCGGCAGCTACTTCGTCGCCACCGCGTTCGAGCGCGCGCCGGGCATCGTCTTCGACGACGCGCCTCCGCTCAAGGAGCGCTACTGGAAGGCCCCCCTGTTCCGCGACATGGGCCGGCTGTTCGCGCGGCTCCACAACCGCGCCCAGACCTACGCGCCTTCGAGCCCCAGGCTCAAGCGCCAGGAATGGCATGAGTACGACGTGGTCGACATCAACCGGTTCGCGCCTCCCGAGGAGAAGCTCGTTCGCGAGCGCACCGCGGCGATCATCGCGCGATTGAACCAGCTACCGCGAACACCGGAGAGCTACGGGCTGATCCACGCCGATCTCCACATGCACAACTTCTGCTTCGCCGAAGGGAAGATCACCGCGTTCGACTTCGACAACTGCGAGTACGCGTGGTTCGTCAAGGACATCGCGGTCCTCCTCTTCTACATCGCGCGAGGCGAGGAGCGAGAGGCGCGCGACGAAGCGGTCGCCGCGTTCCTGGGGCCGTTCCTCGAAGGGTATCGAGAGCTCCGACCGATGGAGCGCGAGTGGCTCGCGGCCGTGCCGGACCTGCTCGCGCTCCAGCGCTCGATGAATTACGCGCTGTTCCACCAGTACCGCGACCCGGCCGTGCTCGACGAGAGCACGCTCGACCGGTGGGGGCGGTTCCGGCGCGACATCGAAGCGGACACACCCGTCCTGCAGATTGATTTCACGAGCTTCTAGCGCATCAGAGGGATGGGGGCCCTGTGGAGGGGGCGGGAGGGTACAGTGGATGAAATGACTCTCATCCCGCTTGTCGCTCTCCTCGCATCCACAGCAACCGCAGGTGACGTGCCGCGCTCGGGCTATTTCGGCGCGGGCGTCAATCTAGAGCCCCTCTCACTGGGGCCCGTCCAGGCGTTCTCGGGCGGACGGGTCGCGGTAGGCATCAGCCTCCAGGCCGCGCTCCAGGTGGACCTCGGTTCCCGGTGGGCGTTCCGCCTGCCGCTGGAGGTGGGGACAGGTGGCTCGGGAGATTCCACCTTCTCCGAGGTGGGCCTCACCCCGGGACTGCTCTACCGCTGGCGCAACGATGCAGCCCAGCGATGGGTTC